>NZ_JBNHGE010000029.1:0-40537 GCF_059090935.1 Arthrobacter sp. Y3223166
CCGGTAGGCGGGCCGCGGCCACGTTGGCGGTCGCCGCGGCCGCGGCGGCAGCGGGCATCCTGTTCGCCCTGGCCGGCAACGTAGCGCCTGCTCCGCCGAGCGAACCGGATGCGGTCTCATCGCCTGGTGGTGGCCGGTCGGTGCAACAGGTGTCCACGGCGCAGCGCGAAGGGCAGGACCCGGCTCCCCCCGAAGCCCGGGTACTGCCGGCGGAACTGGAACGTGCGCTGCGGGGCCGCGATGCGGCGGCGGCCGTGCCGGCCCTGGCCTGGTTGCGCACCGAGGCCGTCAGGACGCGCGACGCAACGCTGCTCAACCGCGTCAATATGCCCGGCACGGCCGTCATGGACACGGACCAAGGCATCATCGCAGCACTGGCAGGCTCCGGCAGTTGGCTCGACGGCTTCGAAACCACGGTGGAGGAGGTAACGGCTGATCCAGCGCCACCAGGCGGAGGGCCACAGGAATGGGTGGCCGCAACCGTCAGCACGTCGGCGTACCGGCAGGTGGCCGCCGACGGCAGCGTGCTGGGACGACGCGCCGAACCCAGCGTGCAACGGGTCCACCTTGAGATGGTGAGGCGGGACGCCGGCTGGCTGATCCAGTCAGTCCGCGAGGCGCCCCGCCGCTCGGATGACCCCGGGGCCAGCACAGGCCGTGACTAAGATCGAGGCATGACTTCATCGAGCTACTTCCGCTACCCGCACGTGCACGGCGATCTGGTCACGTTCGTCGCTGAGGACGACGTGTGGGTCGCCCCCCTTGCCGGCGGCCGGGCGTGGCGTGTCTCGTCGCTGCAACTGCCGGCCCGGAATCCGAGGTTCTCGCCGGACGGGCAGCACCTGGCCTGGAGCGTGGTGCAGGCCAGCGCCCCCGAGGCCGTCACGGCGTCGGTCGACGGCGGGGGATTCCGCCAACTGACCTACTGGGGGCACGCCAGCACGAAGGTAAAAGGATTCACACCGGCGGGCCACGCCCTGGTGACGAGTTCCTTCGAACGCGAAGAATCACGTCACACCTGGGCCTACGCTGTGCCGCTGGACGGTTCGGACGCCCGGGTCCTGCCCTATGGGCCCGTCGACTCAATCGCGTTCGGGCCGGAACTCGGCGACGAGCGTCCGGTCGTGGTCGGCAGCGTGCTCTCGCGCGAACCGGCGTGGTGGAAGCGGTACCGCGGCGGAACGGCCGGCAAACTGTGGATCGACCGGGACGGCGGCGGCGAGTTCGGGCGCCTGGCGGCCGAACTCGACGGCAACCTGGCAGACCCGATGTGGATCGGCAACCGGATCGCGTTCCTGAGCGATCACGAAGGTTACGGCAACCTGTATTCGGTGGGGCCGGACGGAACAGGCCTGCGCCGGCACACCGACCACGACGGTTTCTACGTCCGCCATGCCGCGACGGACGGCACGCGCGTGGTCTTCGAGTCCGCCGGCGAACTCTGGATCCTGGACTCCCTCGATTCCGCGGACGCGGCCCGCCGGCTTGAGATCACGCTGGGCTCGGCATCCACGAGCCGCCGCAGCCGCCCGCTCGACGTGTCAAAGCACCTGGCCTCCGCCGTGCCGAATCCCAAGGGAACCGCCTCCGTCATCGAAACGCACGGCACGGTGCACTGGCTGACCCACCGGGACGGCCCGTCGCGCGCTGTGGAATCGACGCCCGGCGTCCGCGCCCGGCTCGCGCGGCCCCTCGGCGACACGCGGGTGGTCTATGTCGCGGACCGCGACGGGGAAGAAGCCCTCTACATCCGCCAGGTCTTCGAACAGCTGTCCCGGGCCGACCAGCCTGCTCCCACGGCAGCCGTGCCGGCCCCCGCCGAACCGGAGCCCGACGGCTTGCCGCGCCCGGTGTCGGCCTCCGCCGTCGTCCATCCGACCCAGTCCCAGCCCATCGTGGAGGTGCGGTCCGGCGGAAGGCAAGGCGGCGGCGGAAGCGGCGGCCGGGAACCGGACGCCCGTTCGGCTGAGGCGCTGGAGCCGCAGCAATTGCGCCGCGTGGAGCTGCCCGGCCCGGACCGGGTGAGCGCGCTTGCCGCCAGTCCGGACGGCAAGCTGGCGGCAGTGGCCACCGAATACGGCCAGGTACTGGTCCTGGACGCCGAAAGCGCGCAGCTCCGCCGGCTCTCCGAAACCGACCACGGGGCGATCAGCGAGCTGGTCTTCTCGCCGGATTCCCGCTGGATCCTGTGGGCCGAGCCCGTGACAGCGGAGGGCACCCGCACGCGTCTCCGGCTGGCCCGGGCCGACGGCACCGGCGGGATCGTCGACGTGACCGACGGACGCTTCCGCGACCATGGTCCGGCGTTCACCCCGGACGGCAAGTTCGCCGCGTTCCTCTCCGAACGGAGCTTCGATCCGGTCTATTCCACCCACAGCTTCGACCTGGGTTTTCCCGAATCGACCAAGCCGTTCCTGGTGGCCCTGGCCGCCGCCACGTCTTCGCCGTTCGGTCCGTCGGTGCACGGCACGCTGCCGGACGCGCCGCCGTCGGCCGGGAAGGATCACGACGGATCCCCGAACGGGGAGGACCAGGCCACGCCCGCCGTCGCCGACATGGTGGTGGACGCCGAACGGCTGGGAGAGCGGATCATCCCGGTCCCGGTCCGGCAGGGCCGCTACACCGACCTCAGCGCGGTAGACGGAGCCCTGCTGTGGCTGGCCAGCGACCCCGCCGGCGTCACCGGAGAAGGCCGCGCGTCGGCGGAAGAGCCGGAGCAGTCCCAGCGGCTGGAGCGGTTCGACCTCTCCCGCCGGGAGGTTTCCGTGCTGGTGCCGGCGCTGGACTCCTACGAGGTGTCCCAGGACCGCAAGCGGATCGTGTACGTGCACAAGGCGCAGGTCAAGGCCGTGCCGGCCGCCGGGAAGGTCGACGACGACTCGCCCGAGAGCGTGCAGGTCGACCTGGGCCGGATCCGGGTCACCCTCGAACCGCTCAAGGTCTGGGGCCAGGCGTTCGACGAGGCCTGGCGGCTGCAGCGCGACTTCTACTGGGCCGAGGACCTGGCCGGGCTGGACTGGCAAGGCGTCTACGACCGTTACCGGCCCCTGGTCGAGCGGCTTGGATCCCACGACGACCTGGTGGACCTGCTCTGGGAGCTGCACGGCGAACTCGGCACCTCGCACGCCTACGTTTCGCCCCCGCCGGTCGCGGAGCCCGGCTCCGGCAAACAGGGACGGCTCGGCGCCGACCTGGCACGGACCGAGGCGGGCTGGACCGTGCAGAAGATCCTCGCCGGAGAATCGTCGGATCCGCTGGCGCTGTCTCCGCTGACTGCTCCGGGCGCAGCCGTCGACCCGGGGGACGTGATCGCGGCGGTGGACGGCATCCCCGTGGACCCGCTGGCAGGCCCTGCGCCGCTGCTGGCCGGCGCGGCCGGCAAGACGGTCGAACTGACCATCGTCAACGGGGCGGGCAGCCCGGAAGCCGGCCTGCAGCGGCGAATCGCGGTGATCCCCATCCGCGACGAAGAGCGGCTCCGGTACCAGAACTGGGTCTCGGGGAACCGCCGCAATGTCCGCGAGGCATCGAACGGACGCTTCGGATACCTCCATATCCCGGACATGGTGGCGCGCGGCTGGGCACAACTCCACCGCGACCTGGATGTGGAGACCGCCAAGGACGCGCTCGTCATCGACGTACGGCGCAACCGCGGCGGCCATACCTCCCAGCTGGTTGCCGAGTTGATCGGCCGCAAGGTCACCGCCTGGAACCTCGCCCGCGGCGAGCAGCCGGGCACGTACCCGGCCCACGCGCCCCGGGGCCCAGTCGTCGTCCTCACCGATGAATACGCCGGGTCCGACGGCGACATCATCACCCAGGTGAGCAAGCTGCGCGGGATTGGTCCCGTAGTCGGGACCCGGACGTGGGGCGGGGTGGTCGGCATCGACGCGAAGTTCTCGCTGGCCGACGGAACCGGCGTCACGCAGCCGCGGTACGCGTTCTGGTTCACCCAGGGCGTGGGCTGGGGCGTGGAGAACTACGGGGTGGACCCGGACATCGAGGTGCCGTTCCCGCCGCACGCGTACGGGGCGGGGGAGGACCCGCAGCTGGAGCACAGCGTCGGCATCCTCAAGGAGATGCTGGGCGAGCTGCCGACCGACCAGCCGCCGGCGCGGGCCGGTTATCCCGTGCTGCGCCCCGGACCGCTGCCGCCGCGTCCGCAGGATGTGCGTTGACCTTCGCCTGGGCGCACCGGGCGTGAACGGAAGAACCCCGGCGCATCCAAGATGCGCCGGGGTTCTTCGGTCTGTTCGGGATTAGCCGGCCAGGGTGGCATCAATCGTGATGCTCGGGACGGAGGCCAGGGCGCCGGAGACAGGACAGGTGTCCTTGGCGCCGGAGGCCAGGCGCTGGAAGTCGTCCTCGCTGATCCCGGGCACGGTCGCGTTTACGGTCAGGCGAATCTCGGTGATGCCGGTGCCCGGCACGAAATCCACGGCCGCCGAGGTTTTAATGCTCTCGGCTGTGGTCCCGTTTTCCTTGAGCATGTTGCTGAACTGCATGGAGTAGCAGGTGGCGTGGGCGGCAGCCAGCAGTTCTTCGGGGCTGGTCTTTCCCTCGGACTGGTCCGCACGTGCCTTCCAAGTGACATCGTAAGTGCCGATCCCGGACGTTTCGAACGTAGTCTGGCCGGCGCCGCTAAACAGGTCGCCGTTCCACTCGGTGCTGGCAGAACGTGTTGTAGCCATATGTCCTCCTTGGTCGATCTCGGATGAGTTCCATGCCGGCCCGGCCGCGGGCGGCCGGCGCCGTCCTTTTCATACTAGGGGAGTTGCCGCGGACTGTCCGGGCGGCACCGGGTTAAGCCACAGCGGCCGGCCCCGGAGCCCGGGACCGGCCGCAGCGTCAGGAGCTTTGGAAAGTCAGTTCCACAAGGTCGCGATGGCGACGTTCAGCAGCGCCAGGCCGCCCACCGAGTGGGCCAGGCCGGTGGAAATCGGTTCGCCGGCCTTGTACTTGCGGCGGCCGATGAACGCGAGGACGCCCACGACGAGCCCGATGACCAGCTTGATGGTCAGCTTCACGTAGTCGGCGTCCATGTCCAGGGCCGGAATCAGGCCCATCATGATGACGCCGGTAATCAGCTGGAGGGCTGCGCCGTCGAACTGGCGGGGGTGGACGGTGGGCTTCTTCATGTTGCCTATCCAGATGCCGACGATCATGGCGGCACCGACGATGTGCAGGAAGACGAAAATGCTGTAAAGGATGTCCATGGGCCCAGCTTATCGGCCGGGGAGGCACGCAGATCCGCGCCATGCCGCGGCGGGACGGGTATTTCTACCTGACGTAGTAGCGGCTGGCGGGCCGAGGGGACAAAGCACAGCGGCGGGCTGCGTCCACTGGGAACGCAGCCCGCCGCTCATCCGTGCGTCGCGCGGGGCAGGCCGGGCTAGAGGCCCAGGTCCGCCTCGAACTGTCCGGCTTCCAGACGCGCCCGCAGCGTCTGCAGGAAACGGCCGGCATCCGCGCCGTCGACCAAACGGTGGTCGTAGGTCAGGGACAGATACATCATCCAGCGGATGGCGATCGAATCGTCGCCGTTCTCATCCTGGACAACCATGGGCCGCTTGACGATGGCGCCGGTACCGAGGATTCCCACCTGCGGCTGGTTGATGATCGGAGTGTCGAACAGGGCGCCGACGCTGCCGATGTTGGTGATCGAGAAGGTACCGCCGGAGAGCTCGTCGGGAGCGATCTTGTTGCTGCGGGTACGGGCGGCAACATCGGCGATCTTGCCCGCCAGGCCGGCCAGGTTCAGGCTGCCGGCGTCATTGATCACCGGGACCAGCAGGCCCTTGTCGGTATCCACCGCAATCGCCAGGTGCTCTGCGTTGTGGTAGGTGATCTCCTGCTTTTCCTCGTCGTACTCGGCGTTCAGCTTCGGATGCTGCTTGAGCGCCTCCGCGACGGCCTTGGCGATGAAGGGCAGGTACGTCAGCTTGACGCCGTTTTGCTCCTGGAAGGACTTCTTGGCACGCTCGCGCAGCTTGGCCACCTTGGTCATGTCGACCTCGTGGACCTGGGTGAGCTGGGTGGAAGCGTCCAGCGATTCGCGCATCCGGCGGGCGATCACCTGGCGGATCCGCGGTGCCTTCTCGACGGTGCCGCGCTTGGCCGAGGCCGCGGCGTCCGCCGGAGCCTTCGCGGCGGCTGCCGGTGCTGCGGCCGGTTTGGCGGACTCGGCCGCCTCCAGCACGTCCTGCTTGCGGATGCGTCCGCCCACGCCGGTGCCCTTGACGTTGGACAGGTCCACGCCGTGCTGGTTGGCCAGCTTGCGGACCAGCGGGGTGACGTAGCCGGCGTCCGGGCCCGCGGCGGGCTCGGCGGCGGCCGAAGCCTCGGCCTTCGGAGCCTCGGCCTTGGGGGCTTCGGCCTTGGGAGCCTCGGCCTTCGGGGCTTCGGCGGCCGGCTGTTCGGCGGACGGTTCAACCACCGGGGCTTCGCGTTCCTCGGCAGGCGCGGCGGCCACCGGCTCGGCTTCCTTCGGCTCCGCCTTGGCGGGGCCGGCGCCGGTGCCGATGATGGCAAGCACCGAACCGACCTCTGCGGTCTCATCCTCGGCGACCTTGATCTCCTGGACCGTGCCGGCCACCGGGGACGGAATCTCCGTGTCTACCTTGTCGGTGGAGACCTCGAGCAGCGGCTCATCGACCTCGACCGTGTCGCCCACCTGCTTCAGCCAGCGGGTGACCGTGCCCTCGGTCACGCTCTCGCCCAGGGCCGGGAGGGTGACTTCGGTGCCTTCGCCGGAACCGGCGGCGGGCGCCTCCTCGGCGGGGGCTTCCTGCCGGGGCTCCTCCTGCTTCGGGGCCTCCTGTGCTGGGGCTTCCTGCTGGGGGGCTTCAGCCTCCTGCTGCGCCGCCGGCGCTTCTTCGGCGGTCTCGCCGGAGCCGGAACCGTCGCCAATCCGCACCAGCGGGGCTCCGACGTCGGCGGTTTCGTCCTCGGCGACCAGGATCTCTTCGATCACGCCGGCTACCGGAGAGGGGATCTCGGTGTCGACCTTGTCGGTGGAAACCTCGAGCAGGGGTTCGTCGACTTCGACCCGGTCGCCGACCTGTTTCAGCCAGCGAGTGACAGTGCCTTCGGTGACGCTTTCACCGAGGGCGGGCAAGTTCACGGTTTCAGACATGTGGTGCCCGTTCTCCTTTGAGTCTATTTTCCGGCCTGGCCGGTACATCGAGTCTTGTCTTGAGCCTAGTGCACCCGCCCGGCGGGGACGGGTGCACCAGGAGAGGGCCTGTTAGCCGTGCAGCGGGCGGCCGGCCAGCGCCATGGCGGCCTCGCCGAGGGCCTCGTTCTGCGTGGGGTGCGCGTGGATGAGCGCCGCGACGTCCTCCGGGTAGGCTTCCCAGCTGACGATCAGCTGGGCCTCGCCGATCTGCTCGCCGATGCGGCCGCCGATCATGTGCATGCCCACAATGGGGCCGTCCTTTTCGCGGACCATCTTGATCATGCCGCTGGTGCCCAGGATCGAGCTCTTGCCGTTGCCGGCCAGGTTGTACTCGACGGTCTCCACGTTGTCCTTGCCGAACTTCTCCTCGGCCTGCGGCTGGTTGAGGCCGACGGAGGCAATCTCCGGATCGCAGTAGGTGACCTTCGGGATGTTGATGTCTTCGATGAGGGCCGGCTTGTTGCCGGCAATCTCCTCGGCCACGAAGATGCCCTGCTGGAATCCGCGGTGGGCCAGCTGGACGCCGGGGACAATGTCGCCGACGGCGTAGATGTTGCCGACACCGGTGTGCAGCCGCTCGTTGGTGATCACGAAGCCGCGGTCAACCGTGAGGCCGGCTTCCTCGAAGCCCAGGCCCGCGGTGCTCGGTCCGCGCCCGACGGCAACCAGCATAAGGTCGGCTTGGAACGTCTTGCCGTCGGCCAGGGTGACCACCACGCCGTCGTCGTTCTGTTCCACCTTTTCGAAGAACACGCCGGTGTTGAACTTGATGCCGCGCTTCTTGAACGCGCGCTCCAGCTGCTTGATGATCGCCGGGTCCTCGTTGGGCACCAGCGAGGGCAGGCCCTCGACGATGGTGACGTCAACGCCGAACGAGTTCCATACCGAGGCGAACTCGACGCCGATGACGCCGCCGCCGAGCACCACGGCGCTCTTGGGCAGGGTGTCCATCTTCAGGGCATGGTCGGACGTGATGACCTTGCCGCCGATTTCCAGGCCCGGGAGGGTCTTGGAGTAGGAGCCGGTGGCCAGGACGATGTTCTTGCCCTTGTAGGCGGTGCCGCCGACCTCGATGGTGTCCTTGCCGACGAGCTTGCCTTCGCCTTCGATGACGGTGATGCCCTTGGACTTGACCAGGCCGGTCAGGCCCTTGAACTTCCCGGCGATGACACCGTCCTTGTAGGCATTGACGGCAGCCATGTCGATGGAATCGAGGCTCACGTTCACGCCGTACTTCGCGGCGTCCTTGGCGTGGTCGGCCAGCTCGGCGGAATGCAGCAGCGCCTTGGTGGGGATGCAGCCGTTGTGCAGGCAGGTGCCGCCGAGCTTGCCCTTTTCCACCAGCCCGACGCTGAAGCCCAGCTGCACGGCGCGCAGGGCAGCGGCATAACCGCCGCTGCCGCCGCCGAGGATCAGGATGTCGAATTCTTGCGCTGTTGCCGAATCGGCCACGTGAACGCTCCCTCGCGTGTTCGCAACGTGTGGTGACACGTCGATGAGTTGATTGGGGTTGACGAACGAAGTTGGTTGGGTCTCACCTTAGCCCTCCCGCATACCATCATCTAGTTGGTGACGGCCCCAACAGGCCGGATTGTGTGCGGATTCACGCGGGCGCGCTCCGAGGCGCGGGCCTTTAGGAGCTGCGGGCCACTACATCCTCGGCGTAGGCCACCAGCGTGCGGACGGCGACGCCGGTGCCCTCCTTCGGGGTGTAGCCGTGCGGGGATCCTTCGTTGAAGGCCGGGCCGGCAATGTCGAGGTGGGCCCACGGGATGCGCGCGCCGCCGGATTCGCCCACGAACTCGCGCAGGAAGATCGCGGCCGTCAGCATGCCGCCGTACTTGTCGCCCATGTTGGACAGGTCTGCCACCTGCGAGTCCAGGCTGGGACGAAGTTCCTCCGGCAGCGGCATCGGCCAGAACAGTTCCCCCGCCCGGTCGGCGGCGGCCTTGACGGCATCGCGCACGGGTTCGTCGCCCATGACCGCGGCCACCCGGCTTCCCAGCGCGACCATCTGCGCACCCGTCAGGGTGGCGACGTCCAGCAGGACGTCGGGATGTTCCTCACTGGCGGCGGCCAGTCCGTCGGCCATGACCAGCCGGCCTTCGGCGTCGGTGTTCAGCACTTCCACCGTCTTGCCGCCGTACATGGTTAGTACGTCGGAGGGCCGGGACGCGGTGCCGGACGGCATGTTCTCCGCCAGGCAAAGCCAGGCCGTGGCCTTCACCGGCAGTCCCAGCTCGGCGATCGCCAGGACGGCGTTCAGCACCACGGCCGCGCCTGCCATGTCGCACTTCATGGTCATCATGCCGGTGGCGGGCTTGAGCGAGAGGCCGCCGGAGTCGAAGGTGATGCCCTTGCCCACGAAGGCGAGCTTCGCCTTGGCCCGGACCGGCGCGTATTCCACCTTGACCAGGCGGGGCGGGCGGCTGGATCCCTTGCCGACGCCGGTCAGGCCCCCGTAACCGTCTTTCGCCAGCCGTCCCTCGTCCAGGACGGTGACCTTGACCGGCAGGTTCCGGGCCATCTGGGTGGCAGCCTCGGCGAACGTCTCCGGGTACAAGTGGCTCGGCGGCTGGTTGACCAGGGAGCGCGTCGCATTGACCGCCCGTCCCAGCACCGAGGCCCGCTTGAGTGCCTTCGCCAGTTCCTTGTCGCCGGCAACCGGCGTGATGACGGTGGCTTCCGCCACCGGGCCGCGGGCCCCGGCCGCCCGGGTGCGGTGATCGCTGAAGTCATAGGCGCCCAGGGCGGCGCCTTCGGCGACAGCCGCCGCTTCGGCCACTGTTCCGGCCGGCAGGCCGAGTGCCACCGAGCGGACCCCGGCCAGTTGGCGCACCGCCGAGCCGGCGGTGCGGCGCAGGGTTTCTTCCGTCAACGCCTGCCCGGGCAGCAGCTTCCCGACGCCGGCCAGCACCACCACGTCCGCCCCGGCCCCGGGCAGCCCCGGCAGGCGGTGGACCTGGTCGGCCGCCCCGGTGACGCCGAGCAGCGGAAGGGAGTCCTGCAGCGACTTCGAGGCCTTGGCCGGCAGCGGATTCTCCAGCAGGACCGGACCGTCTCCGTCCTGCCCGACCGCAATGACGAGGGCGGCTGACTTGGCCTTTTTGACATCCTTGGCAATGGCGCTGAGCTTGAGCTCGGTCGTGGGGATCACGCAGATCTGTCCTAACTTCTCCTACAGCCGGCCGGCCGGACGGGTGGTGCCCGCCGCCGCTCACCGGTTGCTTACCGTTGTGTCTACAGTAGTTCCAGCAGGAATGAGCCTTTGAAAAGGTTGGCCGGAACAGGGCCTGCACCTGTCGATCGTAGTCTCTCCGCACCGGATGCGGTGCCGCGCACGCGCTGTCCGACCCGCGGGCCGGAATTTTTCCGCCCGCCCGGGCGCTGAACATTGCGAGAGGCATGCACGGCAGGGAAAGAGACGATGCCGGAACGGAGGGCACATTGCTGGATCCACGGTCGCTGATGTCGACCAACGCGGAGTTGTTCGACTCGCCTGAGCTGCGCGGGCTTGATCTCGTCATGGGATTCACCGGTGCTGCGGAAGCCGGCCACGTGGTGGAGCAGATCGGCGACGAGCTGCTCGACGGGCTCGACGCACAACTGGTCGCCTCCTTCGACGCCGACCAACTGGTGGACTACCGCAGCAGGCGGCCCCGCATCACCTTCGCCGGCGACCGTTTCACCGACTACGAAGCCCCCGCCATCGAGCTGTACCGGCTGGTCGACGGGCTCGGCACTCCGTTCCTGCTGTTGACCGGCCCCGAACCCGACTACCAGTGGGAGCGGTTCTCCCGTGCGGTCGTCTGGGTGGCGAACCGGCTCCAGACGCGCCTGGTCGCGTGGGTCCAGTCGCTGCCCATGCCGGTGCCCCACACCCGCCCGATCGGCGTCACCGTCCACGGCTCGCGGCAGGACCTGATCGACGGGATCACCAGCTGGAAACCCCAGGCGGAGCTGCAGGCCGGCATCGGCCCGCTGCTGGAAGTGCGCCTCGCAGAGGCCGGGCGTGACGTCGTCGGCTATTCCATCCACGTGCCCCACTACCTGTCCGACGCCCAGTACCCGCCTGCCGCCGTCGCGGCGCTGGAGTACATCGGTGCCGCCACCTCGCTGACGTTGCCCACAGACCGGCTGCGCGAGACCGGACGCGAGGTGGAAAGCCAGATCGACCGGCAGGTACAGGACTCCGCGGACGTCCAGCGCGTCGTCGGCCGGCTGGAAGAGCGGTACGACGAGTACGCGGGGCATGAAGAGCGCCGCTCGCTGCTGGTCAAGGACAACGAAGAGCTTCCCGACGCCGACGAGATCGGCGCGGCAGTGGAGGCCTTCCTGGCCACTCAGCCTGCCACCGACGACGACGGCGCCGAAGGAGCCTCCACGGGGTCCGGCGACGCCGATTAGTCCCGCGCCCCGGACCGTGGGCAAGATGGAGCAATGGATTCGCGGCGTGCTTGGTGGGTGTGGGGGAGCGGGATATTCGCCTACTTGGTGGCGATCACCCAGCGGACCTCCTTCGGCGTAGCAGGCCTGCAGGCCACCGAGCGCTTTGACGCCACCGCCGCCGCGTTGTCGACGTTCACCGTGGTGCAACTGGTGGTGTACGCGGGCCTGCAGATCCCCGTCGGCCTCATGGTGGACAAATACGGACCCCGGATGATGGTGGCCGGAGGGGCCGTACTGATGCTGGCCGGGCAAACCGCCCTGGCCTTCGCGTCCTCCGTCCCCGAAGGGCTGGCCGGACGCGTCCTCGTCGGTGCCGGCGACGCGATGACCTTCGTGTCGGTGCTGCGGCTGCTGCCCAGTTGGTTCAGCGGGAAGCACATTCCGTTGCTGACCCAGTTAACCGGCCAGCTGGGCCAGATCGGCCAGCTGATCAGCGTCATCCCGTTCGTGGCCATCCTTAACCTGGCGGGTTGGACGCCGGCTTTCCTCTCTGTTGCCGCGCTCTCCGCGGTGGCCTTCGTCCTTGCCCTCGCAGTGGTCCGCAACGAGCCGGGACCCCGGCGGACGGCCCCGCAGCCGACCCTCCGCCAGACCGGCGCGTCGCTGGCCGAAGCGTGGCGGGAACCGGGTACGCGACTGGGACTGTGGACTCATTTCACGGTCCAGTTTCCCGCGAACGTGTTCATGCTCATGTGGGGTTACCCGTTCCTGGTGTCGGCCCAAGGCCTGACGCCGACGGAAGCCTCGGCGCTGATGACGGCAGCGGTCATGACCTCCTTCGTCGCCGGCCCGTTGCTGGGCCGCTGGGTGGGCCGGCATCCCCTCCGGCGCTCCACCATGGCCCTGCTGATCGTGGGGGCCATGTCGGCGGCCTGGCTGTGCGTCCTGGTTTACCCGGGCCCGGCCCCGTTTTGGCTGCTCCTACTGCTGGTCATGGCCGTGGCCGTCGGCGGCCCGGGTTCCATGATCGGCTTCGACTTCGCCCGGACCTTCAATCCGCTCAGCCGCGCCGGAACGGCCACCGGGATTGTCAACGTCGGCGGCTTCATCTCGGCGCTGCTGGTGATGCTCGGCATGGGCGTGGTGCTCGATGCCCTGCTGGCCAGCGGGTTCTCGCAGGGCGACCTGTACGCGCTGGACTCGTTCAAGCTGGCCTTCAGCCTCCAGTTCCTCTTCCTGATCGCGGGCACGCTGGCGATGCTGACCGTGCGCAAACGAGTGCGCACCCGGATGTCGCACGGCGGGATTACCGTGCCGCCGCTGCGCGATGCGCTGGCACGGGAGCGCCGCCGGCGGCGCGAACGGACCCGGGAACGCAGGGGGAACGGCGGAACCCGGGGCGGCTGAGCACCCTCCCTCCACCGTTGAGCACCCTCCCTCCACCTGGGCTTCGGAAGGGCGGTTGTCCACAGGAGAGCCCCCTCGGCTGGCCGCCGGGCAGGCAGCGGCGGAAGGCTCCTGTCATGGAGAAGAAGAAGTTCACCGCCCGCCGCTCCGTCGACATTCTCGGTTTCGTGCCGCATGCGCTGGGATTCCTTCCCGCCGACAGCGTGGTGCTGCTGGCCCTTTCCCAAGGCCGTTTGGGCGCGACCCTCCGCCTGGACCTCCCCGCCAGCCGGGACGGCTGCCACCTCGAACTGTTTGCCGAAACGGCGGCGGACTATCTGCGCTCCGACGAGGACGCCGACTCCGCGCTGCTCATCCTGTACACGGACCACCCCTGGCGTTCGCCGGGCCGGCCGCCCCATGCCCGGCTCGTGGCCGCCCTCGGCCGTTCCCTGTCCGCCGCCGGGCTGCCGGTCCGCACGGGCTGGACGGTAGGCCCGCAGCACTGGCGGGAGCTTTATTGCGCCGACGCCGAATGCTGTCCGCTGCCCGGACGTCCGGTGTCACAGATCCGGGACAGTGCCCTGAGCGCCGAACTTGTCTACAGCGGCAGCACTTACGCGGCCTCCGCAGCGGAGGCCGTGGCCGTCCCACGGGCGGCAGCCTCCGGCGCGCCGTACGCGACCGCCACGTCCGTCCGGAGAGCCGGGGCTGCACAGGCACCGGAACCGGCACCGGCAGCGACACCCGATGTCGCGGCCGGGATACGGCAGGAGGCGGACCGGCTGGCCGCGGGACGCGCGGGAGAGTGGACCCATTCGGACTTCTACTTCCACACCCTCCGCCGCTGGGAGCAATCCCTGGCAGCGCACAAGGCCGGAACCCTCACGGCGGAAGCGCAGGCCTTCCTGCTGGCGAGCCTGAGCGACAACGCGGTACGGGACGGTATTGCCATCTTCGCCTGCAGCAGCGCCGAGACGGCGTTCCTCTGGGCCGAGGCATCCGGCCTCCTCGATGACGCGGACCGGGCGGCGGGCGCCGCGCCGCCCGTCGATCCATTGCCCGGGTCCGGCGATCCTGCCGCAGCCCGGGGCTGGTCCAAAATTTTGATCGGTGAGTCGCCCCACGCTCCGGACTGGGATCGCGTGGACGCCACGGCACACCTGCTCTCCCGCCTGCACGCCGTCGGAGCGGGGCGCTCCCGCGCTGCCGCCGGCACGCTGCATGCCTGGATCGAATGGGCCCGGGGACGCGGTACGCATGCGCATCAACGGGCCGAGGCCTGCCTTCGCGAATGGCCCGGCTACCGGCTGGCGGAACTGGTGCAGGAACTGGCAGACAGCGGAATGCTGCCGGTGTGGGCGCGCCGGCGGGAGACCGCCTGGCCCGGACGGAGGCACCTGACGGCATGATCGCGGCGTCGCGACGGTCGAAAATCAGTTCATCCGGCGGTCTGAATCGTGAGACAATGGGAACCGAGACCCGGTTGGGTTCGTGTTTCAAACAGCGGTAGATCCTGCGGGAATACCGCCGCCGCGGATCAGGTTATGCCATGCAGACCCTGCGTCCGTGGCTTGGTTTGAATTCATTCACGGACTTGACAGGGTCATAGTGGTGTTACCCGCAGGTAGCGTCACAGACCGCCGTACGAAAGGTTCTCTGTGTCACCGGACAAGAAGACTGCTGCAGCTCCCGATGAGGAGACTGCTGCCTCCGCTCCGAAAAAGTCCGCGACGACCAAGCGCGCGGGCGCCCAGTCAGCGGCAGCGGCGGAAGCTGCTCCCAAACGGCGCGGCCGCAAGCCCGGTGCCGCTGCCAAGAAGGATGAGGCGAACACCGCCGAGCTGGCCACGGAAGAAGTCGACGAGGATCCCGAGGTCGAGCCGGAGCCCACCGAGGAAGACGTAGAAGCCACCGAGGAAGCCGGCGCCAAGAAGGGCAAGGACGGCGAGACCGGGTCCGGGTTTGTTTACTCCGACGCCGACGACGACGACGCCCCCGCCCAGCAGGTGGTCTCCGCCGGCGCCACCGCCGACCCCGTCAAGGACTACCTGAAGCAGATCGGCAAGGTCGCCCTGCTGAACGCCGAGCAGGAAGTCGACCTCGCGCTGCGGATCGAGGCCGGTCTCTTCGCCGAAGAGAAACTGGCCAAGGACGACGGCACCATGGAGACGCGCCTGCGGCGCGACCTGGAGCAGATCGTCCACGACGGCAAGCGCGCCAAGAACCACCTGCTGGAAGCCAACCTCCGACTGGTCGTCTCGCTGGCCAAGCGCTACACCGGCCGCGGCATGCTGTTCCTGGACCTGATCCAGGAAGGCAACCTGGGCCTCATCCGCGCCGTCGAGAAGTTCGACTACACCAAGGGCTTCAAGTTCTCCACCTACGCCACCTGGTGGATCCGGCAGGCCATCACCCGCGCCATGGCGGATCAGGCCCGCACCATCCGCATTCCGGTGCACATGGTGGAAGTCATCAACAAGCTGGCCCGCGTGCAGCGCCAGATGCTCCAGGACCTGGGCCGCGAGCCCACTCCCGAAGAGCTGGCCAAGGAACTGGACATGACACCGGAAAAGGTCGTCGAGGTCCAGAAGTACGGCCGGGAGCCGATCTCGCTGCACACGCCGCTGGGCGAAGACGGCGACTCGGAGTTCGGCGACCTGATCGAAGACTCCGAGGCCGTGGTTCCGGCCGACGCGGTCAGCTTTACCTTGCTGCAGGAACAGCTCCACTCGGTGCTGGACACGCTGTCCGAGCGCGAAGCCGGCGTGGTGGCCATGCGCTTCGGACTCACCGACGGCCAGCCGAAGACTTTAGACGAAATCGGCAAGGTCTACGGCGTCACGCGGGAACGCATCCGCCAGATCGAATCCAAGACCATGTCCAAGCTGCGGCACCCGTCGCGGTCGCAGGTACTCCGCGACTACCTGGACTAATCCGACTGCGCAGCAGGGCCGGTACCCGCAAGGGGCCGGCCCTGCTGCGTTAACCGGCACCCGCAAAAGGCCGGCCCTGCTGCGTTAGCCGGCGGCAGCGGGGGAAGGGGAGCGCTTCCGCGTTCCGGCGCCAGGTCCCCGGGCGCCCCCGGCGGAAAGGCCTCCGGAGACGCAAAGGGCGCCGTTCCCCTTGCGGGGAACGGCGCCTTTGACCGGGTACCGGGCGGACCTGTCGGACCGCTCCGGGAACGGGCTGCGGCTGCAGCCCGTTCCCAAAGAACCTATTCGGCGGCGGCGCCGGCCTTTTCGGTCAACCGGCTGGTTTCGTCCTGCCATTCCGAGGCCTTGGAGCGAAGCTGCGGCTCATGCTGCCGGGCATGGTGCCCGCAGAAGAGGAGTTCGCCGCCGGAGGAGGCCAGGACAACCCGTACATAGGCTTGGGCACCACACCGGTCGCATCGGTCCAATGCGGTCAGTTCACGGGGGGCTACTGCTGTCGTCATGATGACCTCCTTACGAGTGCGTCTATCCATAGAACCATCCGAAGCGCGGAAATCTTCGCAAGATGGGGTCACTTTCGCTCACCGCGTATCACGTGTGGGTAACAGCCGGGAGCTGCGTCACATGCCGGTCTGCGCTCCGGCGCGGTGCACAAGCCCGCCCGCAAAGGGGATTAGCCTAGTAACGGTCCGTTATTCGCGGCGGACCGCGGCCAAGGACCGCAGTTCTGTCTGCCAAGGAGCACTCGTACACGTGGCGCCAACGAAGTCTGAGTACACAGCACGCCATCTTTCCGTCCTGGAAGGGCTGGAAGCCGTCCGCAAGAGGCCGGGCATGTACATCGGATCCACTGATTCCCGCGGGTTGATGCACTGCCTCTGGGAAATCATCGACAACTCCGTCGACGAGGCGCTGGCCGGGTACGGGCAGAGCATCAAGATCACGCTGCACCCGGACGGCTCGGTGGAGATCCACGACGACGGCCGTGGCATCCCGGTGGACATCGAGCCAAAGACCGGCTTGAGCGGCGTCGAAGTAGTGTTCACCAAGCTGCACGCCGGCGGAAAGTTCGGCGGCGGCTCCTACACGGCCTCCGGCGGCCTGCACGGCGTCGGCGCCAGCGTGGTCAACGCCCTGTCCTCCCGCCTGGATGTCCAGGTGGACCGCGGCGGCAAGACGTACCAAATGTCCTTCCGCCGCGGCGAGCCGGGCAAGTTCATCGACACGGGCAGGGGGCCGGGCCCGGAGTCCGCGTTCGAGCCGTTCGTCACGGGCTCCAAACTGGAAGTGGTCGGAACCGCCAAGCGCGGCGTGACCGGAACGCGCATCAGATACTGGGGCGACCGGCAGATTTTCACCCCGGACGCCAAGTTCTCCTACGAAGAGCTGCAGAACCGGGCGCGGCAGACCTCGTTCCTGGTTCCGGGGCTGAAGATCACGCTGCGCGACGAGCGCAGGTTGGCCGGCACCGCCGGCGAGAACGGCCCGATCGAGGAAGTGTTCCACCACGACGGCGGCATCGCCGAGTTCGTCGAATACCTGGCCAACGACAGCGCCGTCACGGATGTCTGGCGCTTCCACGGCTCCGGCAAGTTCAAGGAAACCGTTCCGGTACTCGATGAAAACGGGCACAGCAAGATCGCCGAGGTCGACCGCGACTGCCACGTTGACGTCGCCCTGCGCTGGGGCATTGGCTACGACACCACGGTCCGTTCCTATGTGAACATCATCGCCACCCCCAAGGGCGGCACGCACCAGGCCGGCTTCGAACAGGCGCTGTTGAAAACCTTCCGCAAGGTGATCGAGGCGAACGCCCGCAAGCTGAAGGCCGGCAGCGACAAGATTGAAAAGGACGACGTCTTCGCGGGACTCACCGCGGTGCTCACCGTCCGCCTGGCCGAGCCGCAGTTCGAAGGCCAGACCAAGGAAATCCTGGGCACCTCCGCCGTCCGCGCCATCGTGTCCCGGGTGGTGGAGAAGGAGCTGGCCGCCAAGCTGGGGTCCTCGAACCGCGGGGATAAGGCCCAATCCGCGCTGCTGCTCGAAAAGGTCGTCAGCGAGATGAAGTCCCGCATCTCGGCCCGCGTCCACAAGGAGACGCAGCGGCGCAAGAACGCGTTGGAGACGTCCTCCATGCCGGCAAAGCTGATCGACTGCCGCACCAGCGACGTCGAACGCTCCGAGCTGTTCATCGTCGAGGGCGACAGCGCTTTGGGCACGGCACGGCTGGCCCGCTCGTCCGACCACCAGGCGCTGCTGCCGATCCGCGGCAAGATCCTCAACGTGCAGAAGGCATCGGTGGGCGACATGCTCTCCAACGCCGAATGCGCGGCCATCATCCAGGTGGTGGGGGCCGGGTCCGGGCGCAGCTTCCAGCTGGACGCGGCCCGCTACGGCAAGGTCGTCCTGATGACGGACGCCGACGTCGACGGCGCGCACATCCGCACGCTGCTGCTCACGCTCTTCTTCCGCTACATGCGCCCCCTGGTCGACGCCGGTCGCGTGTACGCCGCCGTGCCCCCGCTGCACCGGGTGGAGATCATCAACCCGGGTGCCAAGGCCAACGAGGTGGTGTACACCTACTCGGAGAACGAGCTGCACAAACTGCTCGCCACCCTGGAGAAGGACGGCCGGAAGTACAAGGAGCCGATCCAGCGCTACAAGGGCCTGGGCGAGATGGACGCCGACCAGTTGGCCGAAACCACCATGGAGCCCCGCCACCGAACGCTGCGCCGGGTGCGGATCGAGGATGCCGAAGCCGCCGAGCGTTCCTTCGACCTGCTGATGGGCTCCGACGTGGCGCCGCGCAAGGAGTTCATCGTGGCAGGCGCCTCGATGCTCGACCGGGAACGGATCGACGCCTAGGCCGCCAGCCCGGGTGCCACCAACAGGACGGTCGGCACCGCCAGCAGCAAAGCCGCGGCCAGCAGTACCGCGGACCGGGCCGCGCCGCCAAGGGCCGGAACAGGGGAGAGCAGCCGCCGCAGCCGGTGTGCGGTGACAAAGGACTCCGCCTCGGCGGCGCCGAGCAATCCCTTCGCCGGGTCGCCCAGGCTTGCGGCCGGGCCTGCCGCCGCCGGCCGCTCACCGGCAGCGACGACGGCGATCGCACGCACCAGCGTCTCGCGGGCCGACGTCTTCAGGGAATGGTCGTCCGCGAGCATCTCGATCAGCTCGTTCACCGCCGTCCGGGCCAGCTTCGAGGTGGGGAGCCAGGGCAGGGCCGCCCGCCAGGCGGCGAAGGCCCACAGCAGCAGGTCGTGGCGCTGTTCCAGGTGCGCCTTTTCGTGCGTCATGACCGCGTGCAGTTCGTCCGGCGAGAGCAACTCGAGCAGGCCGTTCGAGAGCACCGTGACGGAGCCGCCGCCGCCGGGCAGGCAGTAGGCCACCGGCGCCGGGTGGTTGATCACCAGGGTGCGCGGGGAGTCTTCGGACGGGGAGCTCAGCAGATTCAGCAGGTCGCGGTGCCGGCCGCGCTGTTTGCGGATCTTGTAGTAGGTCAGCAGCAGCGTGAAGACCAGGTGCACGGTCAGCAGCAGGGCGGCGCTGAGCGCGAACACGTGCACCAGGTCCAGGCCGGTATCCGCACTGTCGTCCAGCAGAAGGCCGGTCAGGCCCCGGAGGCCGGCCAGCAGGTGGTCTCCCAGCGGTTCCAAGCCCCACGTCAGCATGGCGCCGATCATGGACAGGCCGCCGGCCAGGGCGATGGCCTGCCAAAGCACCAGCGCCGTCCCGGGACTGCGGGCCGTCCAACGTGCCCGCGAGAGCAGGATGGGAGCAGGCCACGCCAAAATGACCGCCATGGCGGCCAGCAGGTAGGAGGCCAGGAACATTCAGCTCAGTTGGAAGAGAGGATCTTGCGCAGGGTTTCCGCTTCCTCGTCGCTGACCGTCCCGATAAAGCGGGCCAAGACGGCCTCGCGGTCCGGGGCCGAGCCCAGGACCTCGTGCATCAGCTCCACGGTGTGCTCTTCACGGCTTGTCACCGCCCGGTAGCGGTGCGGGCGGATGTCGCGGCCGCGCTGGACCAGGCCCTTCTTCTCGAGCCGGGACAGAACGGTCAGCACCGTGGTGACGGCCAGCTCCTTGCCGTCCGCCCCGTCCGCGGAGACCTGCGCCAACGTGTCGCGCAGCTCATTGGCGGTCAGTCCGGCCTCGGCCGGATCGGCGGCGTTCTGGGACCACAGCACGTCCATGACCGCCCGTTCCAAATCTCCGAGAGTAGCCATCTGGTTCCTTTTCGTCTCTTAACGTCGCATCAACGGCGCGCAGAACCTTTCTACGACCGTGCTCTTGGTCTCTAATTTACCGTCTTTCGTGCAAATGTTCTACAGTTCGTAGAAGATTAAGTTCTACGGCGTGTAGAAATGAGGCGTGTAGAAATGAGTTCCGGAGTAGTCCGGAACCCAGGTCAGTCCGGGAGGCAGCGGCAATGGAAGCACTTGAAATCGCGCGGTGGCAGTTCGGTATCACCACCGTCTACCACTTCCTCATGGTGCCGCTGACCATCGGCCTGGGACTGCTCGTCGCGATCATGCACACGGCCTGGTACCGCACCGGCAAGGACCAGTACCTGCGGATGACCAAGTTCTGGGGCAAGCTGTTCCTGATTAACTTCATCATGGGCGTGGCCACCGGCCTGGTCCAGGAATTCCAGTTCGGCATGGCCTGGAGCGAATACAGCCGCTTCGTCGGCGACGTCTTCGGTGCGCCGCTGGCCATGGAAGCCCTGCTCGCGTTCTTCGTCGAGTCCATCTTCCTGGGCCTGTGGATTTTCGGCTGGGGCCGGCTGCCCAAAGCGGTGCACCTGCTCAGCATCTGGGGTGCCTCGCTGGCCACCGTCGCTTCGGCCTACTTCATCCTGGCCGCCAACTCCTGGATGCAGCACCCGGTCGGCGTCGAAATGATCGACGGTCGGCCGGTCATGGTGGACGTCTGGGCCGTGCTGACCAACAACACGCTGCTGGTGGCCTTCCCGCACACCATCTTCGGCGCCACCTCGGTGGCCGGCGGTTTCCTGCTGGGCATCAGCTGGTACCACCTGTGGAAGCGCCGCCGCGACGGCATCGACACCGTGGGCCCGGACGGCACGGTAGTCGTCGGATCCGACCCGGCGCGCGGCAGGGATGCGGCCGACCACAAGGTCTGGCTCCGCTCGCTGCGGATCGGCGCCGTCGTCGCGGTCGTCTCCTTCGCCGGGGTGTCCCTCACCGGGGACCTGCAGGCCAAACTGATGTTCCAGCAACAGCCCATGAAGATGGCCGCCGCGGAGGCCGCCTGCCACGACGGCACGGGCTTCTCCATCCTGACGGTCGGCGACCTCGGCTCCAACGACTGCGACGACATGGTCGCCGTGGTGGAGCTGCCCGGACTGCTCTCCTTCATGGCCAACGGCGACTTCGACACCGAGATCCGGGGCATCAACAGCCTGCTGCCGGAGTACCAGGAGCGCTTCGGAACGCACCTGCCCGACAACCCGATCTACGGCGAGCGCGCCGGCAGCGAAATCGACTACGTGCCGGTCATGGAAGTCACCTACTGGGGCTTCCGGATGATGATCACCTTCGGCATGCTGGCCGCCGCGGCCGCCGCCGTCGCCCTGTGGGTGGTGCGCAAGGGCACGGTGCCCGAATCGAAGTGGCTGATGCGGCTGGCCGTGTTCGGAATCCTTGCCCCGTTCGGTGCCAACTCGGCGGGCTGGATCTTCACCGAAATGGGCCGCCAGCCGTTCGTCGTGGCACCCAACCCGGATCCCGACGGCATCGACAACGTCTTTATGTTCACGGCCGCGGCCGTGTCGCCGGGCGTCTCGCTTGGGGAGCTGATTTTCTCGCTCAGCGCCTTCACCTTGGTCTACGGCTCGCTGCTGGTGGTGGAAGTGAAGCTGCTCGCCGCCTACTGCCGCGGCGGTGTGCCGGCGGCAATGCCCGAGCTGCTGCCCGCGGCGTCCGCGGATGGCACGGGCACGGACGACGACGGCGGCACCGGCGGCCGCGGCAAGGACGGAGATGGAACGGACGGGAACGGAAAAGACCCTGATGACGTGCTCGCTTTCGCGTACTGAACCGGCTCCTACGGATCGATAAGGACGACTCATGGAAACCCTGCCCACCATCTGGTTCATTGTCATCGCCTTCTTCTGGACCGGGTACCTGTTCCTGGAAGGATTCGACCTCGGCGTCGGCATGATGATGCGCGGCTTCGCCCGGAACAACACGGAACGCCGCGTGCTGCTCAACACCATCGGCCCGGTCTGGGACGGCAACGAAGTCTGGCTGGTCACCGCGGGGGCCGCCACATTCGCGGCCTTCCCCGAGTGGTACGCCGCCCTGTTCTCCGGTCTGTACCTCCCGCTGGTGCTCGTGCTGCTGGCCCTGATCTTCCGCGCCGTCGGGATCGAATACCGCGGCAAGGTGGACACGGACCGGTGGCGGGCGCGCTGGGACTGGGCGATCGCGCTGGGCTCGTTGGTCGCGGCCTTCGGCGTCGGGGCCATGCTCGGCCTGACCACCACCGGCCTGCCGCTCAACGCCAACGGCGACCGGGTGGGCGGACCGTTCGCCTGGTTCAACGGCTACGCCGTGCTCGGCGGGCTGGCGGTGGTCGGCTTCAGCCTGGTCCACGCGGCGGCGTTCCTGGCACTGAAGACCGACGGCGAGGTCCGGTTGCGGGCCAAGGCACTGGTCCTGCGCTGGCTGCCGGTGGCGCTGCTGCCGATGGCCGCCTGGGCCGCCGTGTTGGTGCTGCGCCACGGCAAGGCCGTCACGGTGGCGACGCTGTTGCTGGCCGCCCTCGGCGCGGCGGCGGCCTGGCTGCTGGCCAAGGCCGGACGGGACGGACTCTCCTTCGCCGGGCTCGGCACTTTCGTGGTCGCCGGGTCGGCAACCATCTTCACCGCGGTGTTCCCCACGGTACTGCCCTCGACCATCGACGAGGCCTTCAGCCTGACGGTGGACTCGGCGTCGTCGTCGGACTACACGCTGGGCGTGATGAGCGTAGTGGCGCTGTTCGGCATCCCGGCCGTGCTGGTCTATCAGGGCTACACGTACTGGGTGTTCCGCAAGCGCGTGAGCGCCTCCGCCATCCCCGCAGCACACGCCGTCACCGCACAGTGAAGCCGGTGCTTCCGGTGGGCGCCGCCGGCAAACGGGCGCTCTACCTGCTGGGACTGGCCGCGGCCGTCAAGGCGGGCGGCTTGGTCTTGCTCGCTTCGGCGGTGGCCGCCGGGGTGGCGGGCGTGGCGGCCGGGACGTTCAGCTGGGATGCGGTCCTGCTGCCCGGCGCCCTCGGCGCCGTCCTGCGCGCGGCCGCGGCCTGGGGCCAGGACGTGGCCGCACAACGGGCGGCGGCCGGCATCAAGGAGGACCTGCGGGCCCGCCTCGCCGCCCGGATCCTGCACGACGGCGGCGCCTCCCCGGCCGGGCGCAACGGCTCCGCCCCGGGCGAGGGCGCCCTGAGTGTGCTGGCCACCCGGGGACTGGACAACCTGGACGACTACTACGCCAAGTACCTGCCGGCCCTGGTGACCTGCGCCACCGTACCCCTGCTGGTGGGGCTGCGGATCCTGGCCGCGGACTGGGTGAGCGCGCTGATCGTGGTGCTCACGCTGCCGCTGGTGCCGGTCTTCATGGTCCTGATCGGCAAGCACACCGAAGACCGGACGAAACAGGCGGCCGCCGCCTTGGACCGCCTGTCCGACCACCTGCTGGAACTGGCCCGGGGACTGCCGGTCCTGGTCGGCCTGGGCCGGGCCGCCGCGCAGACCAGGGCCCTGGCCGATGTCGCCCGCGCCTACCGGGAAAGGACCCTGGCCACGCTGCGGGTCGCCTTCCTGTCCTCGCTGGCACTGGAACTGATCGCCACCATTTCCGTGGCCGTGGTGGCGGTGTTCGTGGGCATCCGGCTGGTTTACGGCGGAATGGAACTGGAAGCCGGGCTGCTGGCCCTGATCCTGGCTCCGGAGTGTTTCCAACCGCTGCGCGACCTCGGCTCGGCGCACCACGCGAGCGAAGACGGTCTGGAAGCCCTCGAGCGCAGCAAGGCCGTGTTGGACGCGCCGGCGGGCCGGCCGCTGGTCGCCGCTCCGGACGCCGGGCACCGGTCCGGGGCGGTCCGCGGGGAAGCGCCGGAGCTGCGGGTTGCCGGGCTGACCGCCGCTTACCCGGGCCGCGGGCAGGTGCTGGAAGGGCTGGACTTCACGGCTCCGGCCGGCCGCATCACCGCCTTGTCCGGGCCGAGCGGCGGCGGCAAGACCACGGTGCTGGAGATCCTGGCGGGCCTGCGCCGGGACGGGGCCGGCATCCGGCTGGCCGGCCGGGTGTCCGGCCTCGACCGCGGCCGGATCGCGTGGATCCCGCAGCATCCGGTTCCCTCCGAGTCCACGGCGGCCGAGGAGGTGGCGCTGTATGCCGGGCTGGCCGGGCCGGCCGGGCGTGCAGCGGCGGAGGAAGCGCTGGCGCAGGTCAATGCCGCCGGCCTGGCGGACGCGGACACCGGCGACCTCAGCCCGGGAGAGCTGCGCCGCGTGGCCGTGGCACGGGCTTTGGCCCGGGTTGACCATGTCCCCGGGGTGGACGTGCTGCTGGCCGATGAACCTACCGCGCACGTGGATGAGCGCAGTGCCCGGGCCATCGAGGCCGCGCTGGACGGTCTCCGCGGCAGGGTGACCACCGTGCTGGTGGCGCACGACCCGGACACCGCGGCGCTCGCCGACCACGTGGTGCCGGTGGTGCCGGCGTCCGGGGAACCCGTTGCTGCCGCCCCGTCGGGTACGGATGGTGTGCGGTCCCCGGCACCGGGCACCGAACGCGGCGGGCAGGCGCCCGGAGCAAGGGCGGGCTCCGGCACGGAAGCGGCGGGGGAGGACGGCGGAACCGAAGCGGCGGGGATGGACGCCGCCGGCGCCGGACCCGGCCTGTGGCGGCAGGCGGCGCTGCTGCGGCCGTGGAGCGGGAGGTTCCTGGCCGCACTGTGCTTTGGCCTCGGCGCGGCGCTCTTCGCCGTCGCGCTGGCGGGCCTGTCAGGCTGGCTGATCGTCTATGCCAGCGAACAGCCGCCGATCCTGTACCTGATGACCTCCATCGTCGGTGTCCGGTTCTTCGGGATCGGGCGTTCGGTCCTGCGTTACCAGGAGCGGCTGAAGCTGCACGACGCCGTCTTCGAAAGCACCGACCGGCTGCGGATCAGGTTGTGGAACGGGCTGCTGCAGCGGCCGGCAGCGTGGCGGCGCCTGGCCCGCGGCGGCGGCGCCCTGGAGCGGCTGGTCGGAGACGTGGACGAACTGCGGGACATCGCCCCTCGGGCGGTCTTCGCCCCGCTGGTCGGCCTCCTGGTGGCCGCCGCGTCCTGCGTGGCCACCGCCCTGCTGATGCCCGCGGCCCTGGGCTGGCAGCTGCTGCTCTCCGGGATCTGCATAGTGGGAGCCCCCGCGGTGACGCGCTGGGCGGACCGCCACGCCCAGGCAGCCACCGTGCGGCTCAAGGGCAAGTCGCTGAACGCGTTCACGCGGCTGCTGGCAGCAGCACCGGACCTGGCAGCAAACACGGCTGCCGGGCCGCTGCTGCTGCGTGCCCGCCGCCTTGACCGGGAAGCGACCGCCGCCGTGCAGCGCAGCGCCTGGGCGCAGGGCCTGGGACACGCGCTGACGGTGCTGGCCTGTTCCCTCTCAGCCGTCGTGATGCTCGGCTCGGCGGGAGGCACGGTGCCGGGGGTGGTGGCCGTCGTCGTCCTGATGCAGTTGGCGCTGGCCGAACCTTTCATGGCGGTGAACACCGCGGTGCAGCAATGGGGCGCTTGGCGCGCCGCCGGGGCACGCGTCATTCCGGAGCTGGGAAGCGGCGGCGCGGACCCGGTCCGCCAAGCACGGCGGGAACCGGTCGAGGCGCTGGAACTGCGCAACGCGTCCTACCGGTACCCGGGCGCGGACCACGACGCCTTCACCGGCGTGGACCTGCGGGTGGAGCGCGGACAATGGCTGGCCGTCACCGGCCCGTCGGGGAGCGGGAAGTCCACCCTGCTCGGCGTACTGCTGGGGTTCCTGCCACTGGCCTCCGGCCGCTACCTGGTCAACGGGAGGGCCGGCGGGGCTCCGCGGTCGGCCATCGCGTGGATGCCCCAGGAAGCGCACCTGTTCAACTCGACGCTCCGCGCCAATCTGCTGCTGGCCCGGCCTGCCACCGACCCGCCGGCCGAAGAGGAGATGCGCTCGGCGCTCGCCGCCGTGGGGTTGGGCGGATTCCTGGCCGGACTGCCGCACGGGCTGGGCACCCGGATCGGCCCGGGCGGGCACTTCCTCTCCGGCGGCCAGCGGCAGCGGCTCGCCGTGGCCAGGGCGCTGCTGGCCGACTCAGATGTGGTGCTGCTCGACGAACCGGCCGCGCACCTGGACCGCGACGCCGGGGACGCGTTGCTGGCCGACCTGCGCCGCGGGCTCGCAGGCAAGGCAGTGGTCATGGTGACGCACGACGAACGGCACGCCGCATGGTGCGGGCTTCGGCTGCAGCTGCCTACCGGCACGTATGCCGCTGCCCTAAGCTGAGGCAATGACCAATTCCGACCTGCCGGTCGTTCCCGGCGGAGCCCTGCGCTGGCGTCCCATGTCCGCCTCGGACATCGAGGGCTGGCGCCGGTTGATCCAGCGGATGGCCGCGGTGGACAAACCGGTCTGGACCGAGACGACGGCGGATCTGGCGGAGGCGTTCGACGACCCTGCCAACGACCCCGCTGAGTGCACCGCCCTCGGGCTGGATGCCGGCGGGACGGTGCGTGCCGTGGGCCGGGTCTACGCGAACGCCGGCTCACCGGTCGCCCACACCTGGGGCGGGGTGGATCCGGACTGGCGCCGCCGCGGCATCGGCAGGGCGCTCTACGAGTGGCAAGCCGACCGCCATCGGCGCCGGTTCCGCGCGGCCGGCATCAGGGGCGGCGTCCTGCGGAGCAGCACCGAGGAACAAGATCCGGCGCACAACGCGCTGATGGAAGCGGTGGGCGCCAGGGTGGTCCGCTACTTCACCGAAATGACCCGGCCGCTGGTGGAGATTCCGGACGCGCCGCTGCCGCAGGGCTTCGTCTTTGTGGACCTGGATCCGGGCGACAGCGACGCCGTGCGGCTCGCCCACAACGAGGCGTTCGCGGACCACTGGGGCAGCGAGCCGAGGGACGAGCGCCGGTGGAAGAACCTGGTGCAGCACCCTGAGACCAGGCCGGAGTGGAGCATGTCGGTGGTGGAGGCCGCCTCCGGCGAGACGGTGGCGTACCAGGTGGCCAGCTTTGATCCTCAGTACAAGCTGCAGTCAGGGTATGACGAAGGGTTCACGAACCTCCTCGGCGTCCGCAGGCCGTGGCGCGGCCGCGGGCTTGCCCAGTCGCTGCTGGCCGAAGCGATGCGCCGGTTCCGGGCCGGCGGGATGGCACACGCCGGGCTGGGCGTTGACACCGAGAACCCCAGCGGGGCGCTGGCCCTCTACACCCGGATGGGCTACGTGCCGACCAAGCGCTACCTGGACTATGAACTGCCCCTGACCTGACGCAGGCAGGGGGACCGCCGGCGGCTGGGCCCCGACGTCGTGCACCTACGACGTCGTGCACCGCGGCCGGGCGGCGGCTACGCCCCGACGTCGTGCAGGTGATGCGTGACGTCGTGCAGGAAGTAGCTGCCGAGCGTGACGACGGTGAAAGCCGAACCGTTGCTGCGCCTGCCGCGCCGGTCCCACTCGGCCGGGGTCACCGCATTGAAGCCGGCCGCGACCTCCGCGGCCGCTGCCGCCAGCTCCTCGGCGACGGCGCGCGGGTCCTGGCCGGCGTAACGTCCCTCCACGGCCGCGGCGTTCTGGTCCCAGTCGGCAAACTCCGGGTTGTCCTGGCCGAGCATCAGCTGCAGCCGGGCATCGAACACGCGGCAGACGTCGCGGACGTGGGCCGCGTACTCGAGCACCGACCACGTCGAGTCGTCGGGGCGGACGTGGGCGCCGGGCTCCGCCAGGGCCGCCTGCCAGCGGGGCACCGTGGCCAGCAGCTCCGGGCCGATCCGGTCCGGCGTGACGCCGGCCGGGTCGAAGCCGCATTCGGGGCAGGGCCGCCCGGTGACCCACGTCCAGTCCTTGGTGTCGGGGATGATCGCCATGCAGCCAGCTTAGGAGTCTTGTGACCCCTGCTGCGATAGGGCGGGGCCGACGGCGTCCACGGGCTGGGACAACGGTATGCCGGATCCGTCGCGGCGGCCGTGTTCGGTGGGCAGCGCCCGGGAGGCGCCGTTGGACGAGCTGGCCTTCGCCGGACCGTGCCCGGCCCACGCCAGCGAGAGCATGTCCTCGCCCTTCAGGAAGCGGTGCGCGCGCACGCCGCCGGTGGCGCGGCCCTTGGCCGGGTACTCCGTGAACGGGGTGACCTTGACCGAGCCGGGGGAGGTGCCCGGCAGGGCCTCCTGCGAGGAGGCGACGGTGACGACGACGGCGTCCGCGTCCCCGGCGGCGACCGCACCGAAGAACGTCACGGTGTCTTCCGCGCCCAGCTTGATGCCCGTGACGCCGCCGGCCGTGCGGCCCTGGGCGCGCACCGTCGAGGCCGGGTAGTGAAGCAGTTGCGCCTGGCGGGTGATGAAGACCAGTTCATCGTCGTCGGCCGGGACGCTCAGGCCCACGATGTAGTCCTTGGGCTTGAGCGCGATGATCTCCCAGTCCTCCCGGTTGAGCGGGTAGTCCGGGGTCACGCGCTTGACGATGCCCTGCGCCGTGCCGAGGGCGAGGACCTTGTCCAGCGGCGCCAAGGCCACCAGCGATTCGCCCTTCGCCAGGGTCACGAACTCCTTGACCGGGACGCCGCCGGCCAGGTTGGGCGACCCGGCGGCGGCGGCGAGCACCGGCATGTCCAGGACCGGGAGCCGCAGCATCCGGCCCAGCGAGGTCACCGCTCCGATCTCGGCCCGTGCCGTGGTCCTGACGACTGACGCCAGGACATCGTGCCGGATCCGCTGGCCGTCCGACAGGGGCTCCTGGTCCACCGTGCGGGCGAGCTGGCCGGAGGCCGAGAGCAGGACCCAGCACGGGTCGTCCGCGATCTGCAGCGGCAGGGCGGCCTTGGCGTTCTTGCCGGCGGCGGCGGGAGCCGGCAGGGCGGTGCCGCGGAGCGGGGCGGCGGCCTCCGATTCGAGCAGCACGGTCCGCCGCGGCGTGGCGTAGAGCGCGGAAACCTCGCCCAGCTCGTCGGACACCAACTGGCGCAGCATGGCCTCGTTGGCCAGGATTTCCTCCAGTGCGGCGATCTCGCGGCGCAGCTCGTCCTGTTCCTTCTCGAGCTCGATCCGCGAGTATTTGGTCAGCTGGCGCAGCCGCAGTTCGAGGATGTGATTGGCCTGGATTTCGGACAGGTCGTAGATGGCCATCAGCCGTTCGCGGGCGGCCGCGGCCTCGTCCGAGGAACGGATGATCTGGATGACCTCGTCAATGTCCACGATGGCGATCAGCAGGCCCTCGACCAGATGCAGCCGGTCCTTCTTCTTGCCCAACCGGAACGCGGTGCGCCGCCGGACGACGCCGATGCGGTGGCTGATGTAGACCTGCAGCAGTTCCATCAGGCCCAGCGTGCGCGGCTGCCCGTCGACCAGCGTCACGTTGTTGATGCCGAAGGAATCCTCCATCGGCGAATAGCGGTACAGCTGCGCCAGCACGGCGTTCGGATTGAAGCCGTTCTTCAGCTCGATGACCAGGCGCAGGCCGTGCTGCCGGTCGGTCAGGTCCACGATGTCGCTGATGCCCTGCAGCTTCTTGGACGTCACCGCGTCCTTGATCTTCTCGATCACCTTCTCCGGGCCCACGCCGTAGGGCAGCTCGGTGACCACCAAACCGGTGCGGCGTGCGGTGAGCTTCTCCACCTCCACCTTGGCGCGGGTTTTGAAGGAGCCGCGGCCGGTGGCGTACGCGTCGCGGATTCCGTCCAGGCCCACGATCTTGCCGCCGGACGGCAGGTCCGGTCCGGGGACGAACCGCATGATGTCCTCGAGCGTGGCGTCCGGGTTGGCGATCAGGTGCTGGGCCGCGGCGATCACCTCGCCGAGGTTGTGCGGCGCCATGTTCGTGGCCATGCCCACCGCGATGCCGGAAGAACCGTTGACCAGCAGGTTGGGGAAAGCGGCCGGGAGTACCGCCGGCTGCATCAGCTGGTTGTCGTAGTTGGGCACGAAGTCCACAACGTCTTCGTCCAGGTGGTCGGTCAGTGCCAGGGCCGGCGGCGCGAGGCGGGCCTCGGTGTAGCGCGGAGCCGCGGGACCGTCGTCGAGCGATCCGAAGTTGCCGTGGCCGTCAATCAGCGGCATGCGCAGCGAGAAGGACTGCGCCATCCGCACCATCGCGTCGTAGATGGCGGCGTCGCCGTGCGGGTGCAGCTTGCCCATCACCTCGCCGACCACGCGGGCGGACTTCACGTGCCCCTTGTCCGGCCGCAGCCCCATCTGGGACATCATGTAGAGGATGCGGCGCTGTACCGGCTTCAACCCGTCGCGGGCATCGGGCAGTGCGCGCGAGTAGATGACCGAATAGGCGTATTCGAGGAAGGAGCCTTCCATCTCGGAGGTCACGTCGATATCGACGATGTTCTCCGTGTAGTCCTCTTCGGGGGCGGGAGTCTGGCGGCGGGGCATGGGTAGAGCTTCGGTCCTTAGCTAAAAGTTGCGGATACAGTGAGTTTATGGCGCAAGAGGCTGATTCCCCGGATTATCCGGATTATTGGGAGGCGGATGTCGTGCTGCGCGACGGCGGGACGGCGCACCTGCGCCCCATCGTCCCGGCCGATGCCGAGGCCCTGCAGGCCTTCCACGTGGGGCAATCGGAAAGCTCCATCTACCTTCGCTTCTTCACCTTCAAGTCCAAGCTCAGCCCGCGCGAACTGGCCCGCTTCACCAAGGTCGACTACGTCAGCCGGGTTGCCTTCGTCATCACCATCGGCGATGAAATCATCGGGATCGGCCGCTACGACAGGCTGGACGATCCCGCCGAAGCCGAGGTCGCCTTTAATATCGCCGATGCCCACCAGGGCCGGGGGCTGGGTTCCATCCTGCTGGAGCATCTGGCGGCGGCCGCCCGGGAGAACGGCATCAGCAAGTTCTCCGCCGAGGTGCTGCCGGAGAACCGGAAAATGATCACCGTCTTCAACGACGCGGGGTACGAGGTGCGGCGCCATTTCGACGACGGGGTGGTCGCCCTCGAGTTCGACATCGACCCGACCGAGCGCTCCCGCGCCGTCATGGCCTCCCGGGAACACCGGGCCGAGGCCAAGAGCGTGGCCGCCCTGCTGGCCCCCGGATCCGTGGCCGTGATCGGCGCCAGCCGGGATTGGGGCAGCGTGGGCTACTCGCTGCTGGAGAACATCATCGAAGCCGGCTTTACCGGTCCCGTCTACGCCATCAACCCGCAGGCCTTCGAACTGAACGGCATGATCTCCCATGCCGCCATCGCCGACGTCCCGGACCCCGTGGAACTCGCCGTCGTCGCCGTCCCTTATGGGGAAGTGCCCAAGGTGGCCCGCGAATGCGCCGCCGCCGGCGTCAAGGGCATCCTGGTGGCCAGCGACGGTTTCTCCCAGGCCGGGACCGAAGGCTTGCAGCGGCAGCGCGAGCTGGTGCGCCAGGCCCGCGCCCACGGGATGCGGGTGATCGGCCCGGGCTCGCTCGGACTCCTGAACACCGACCCGGCGGTGTCGCTGAACGCCTCCATGGCGCCCGCTATGCCCCCGCGCGGAGCGCTCGGGCTGTTCAGCCAGTCCGCGGCGATCGGCGTCCTGCTCTACACCGCCGCCAGCCGGCGCGGGCTGGGCCTGTCCTCCACGGTGTCGGCGGGGAACCGGGCCGACGTCTCCGGCAACGATGTCATGCAGTACTGGGAAGACGACCCGGCCACCCTGGCGGTGGGGCTCTACCTGGAGTCCATCGGCAACCCCCGGAAATTTTCCCGCATCGCGCGCCGGCTCTCGCGCAGCAAGCCGGTGATCGTCGCCAAGTCCGATGTGATGGGACTGCAGCTGCCGCCCGGCCATGCGGTGCGCACCACCCAGGCGCCGCCGGGCGCCCTTGACGCCATGTTCCGCCAGTCCGGGGTGATCCGCGTGGAGACCAATGAAGAGCTGATGGACGTGGCGCAGGTCCTGGTCAGCCAGCCGCTTCCGGCCGGGGCCAACCTGGCCGTGTTCAGCAACTCCCTGGCGCTGGGCAACGTGGTGGCCGACGCCGCCAGGGCCCACCAGCTGGACGTGGTCCGGCGGGAGGTGGCGCTGGACCTGGATACGGGGCAGTCCACCGCGCTCCCGATGCTTCGCCGGCAGGTGCGGCAGGCACTGTCCGCACCCGAGGTGCACGCCGCCGTCGTCACCCTCCTTCCCGCCACCGGTATCCCGACCTCCCGGCTGGCGGAAGTGCTGCGGGACTGCGCCGAAGAGGCGGGCAAGCCGGTGGTCGCCTCCTTCACGGGCGTGCTCGACCTGGCCGAACGGACCGACGGCCTGCTGGCCGCCGGAGGCCCGGATTCCGGCGGCGGCCTGCAGCGCGGCCTGCCCGCTTTTGCCAGCCCCGCCAGCGCCGTGAACGCGCTGGCGGCCGCGGTCCGCTACGCCGAATGGAAGGCCCACGACCAGGGCGAGTTCCCCGAGCCTGCGGGAACGGATCCCGCCGAGGCGCAACGGCAGATCGACGCCCTGCTCGGCGGGGTCACCGGGACCGAGCTGCTGACGCCGACCCCTGCACAGACCGCCCGGCTGCTGGGCTGCTACGGCATCACGGTTCAGGAGTCCGCCGGCTTCACGCACGACGACGAGGCCGTGGCCGCCGCCGAACGGCTCGGCTGGCCCGTGGCCGTCAAAACCACCGACGCGCGGCTGCGGCAACGGCTGGACCTCGGCGGGGTCCGGCTGAACATCACGGACGAGGCGACCCTGCGCGCCAACATCGCGCACATGCGGGCCAGCCTGGCCCCGTTCGGCGACATCCCGTTGGAAGTCCAGTCGATGGTGCCCGCCGGCCAGGCCTGCACCATCCGCTCCATCGAGGATCCGCTCCTGGGCCCGGTGGTCTCCTTCGGGCTGGCCGGCGACGCCGTCAACCTGCTGGGGGACTGGTCCCACCGGATCCCCCCGCTGAGCACCGTGGATGTGGCGGACCTGGTCCGCGGGCCCCGCGCGGCGGAGAAGCTCTTCGGCTACCAGGGCCTGCCGGCCGTGGACGTTCCGGCGCTCGAAGACCTGATCGCCCGCGTGGCGCAACTCAAGGACGAACATCCCGAAGTGGCCCTGCTGGAGCTCAACCCGGTCCAGCTCTCCGACCGCGGCCTGGCCGTGCTGAACGCCGAACTCCGGCTCGGAAACCATGCGCACCGCACCGACAGCGCGCGGCGCGCCATGCGGGACTGAACCTGCCGGGTTGGCCATCCGGCGGCAGGGTAGGGGATTATGGAACCATGAGCCCCCTATCGACGGCCGAACGCCGCAGTCTCGACGACGCCCTCAACCGGGCCGGCTTTTATCCGCTGCTGGTTTCCGACGTGGTCCACGACGCCCTGGACGAGCGCGAGCCGCTGTCCCACCTGGTGCACCTGGAGACACACTTCGACCGCAACGAGGTGCACCGGCACATCACCGTGCTGGTGCTCACCGAGGACATGCTGGTCATCACGCACGTGGACGACCAGCAGCTGGACGACGAGGGCGAGCAGATGGTGGCGCAGATTTCCACCGAGTCGGTCCCGGTCAGCCAGATCCGCTCCGTGGTGCTCAGCTACGTCTACGCCCAGCCGCAGAACTACACCTCCGCCGACCAGGCCCGCGAACTGACTCTGGCCATCGCCTGGTCCGGCGGCCAGCGACTGGACATGGGCCCGGCCGGTTGCGGCGATCCGCAGTGCGACGCCGACCACGGCTACACGGGCAATATCGTCCAGGAAGACATCGTGCTGCGGGTCAGCGCGGAGGCCGACGGGCTGCAGGCGGTCCAGAACGCCAAGGACTTTGCCCGCGCGCTGCGCAAGGTCAGCACCAGCCACCCGGAGCCCGCCGCCGCGCCGGGCCCGGTGCAGCAGCGCCCGCGCATCGGCAACCGCCTGGTCCGCGGCCACCACGGCCGCTGATCTGCGGGATCGACGCTGCGTGACGCTGATACAGGAACCGCTTCCGGCTGCCCCCGGCTACGGCCGCAACTCGCTCGCGGAGGTCATGACCAGTGCCGCGGCCGCGCTGGGCGCCGAGGGCTTCGATAATGAGCTGCAGTTGCCGCAGGCGCGGCGTGTGTGCGTGGTCATGGTGGACGGACTGGGCAAGGCGCTGCTGAAGCAGCGCGGCGGACATGCCCCCTTCCTGCGCCAGGCGATGGACAACTCGCGGACCCTCGGCAGCGCCCTTCCCTCGACGACGGCGGCGTCCCTTGCCAGCCTGGGGACCGGGCTGGCGCCCGGCCTGCACGGCATGGTCGGCTATGACGTCCTGGACCCGGGGCAGGACAAGGTGGTCAACCAACTCGGAGGCTGGGACCCCGGGGTTGACCCGCAGGTGTGGCAGCCGCATGCCACGGTGTTCGAACGTGTAGCCGGGCAGCTGCCGGTGACCACCGTCAGCCTGCCCCGGTTCGCGGAGTCGGGCATGACCCGGGCGGCGCTGCGCGGCAGCAGGTTCGTGCCCGGCGCCACCGGCCATGCCCGGACCCAGGCCACCGCGGAAGCCTTGGCGGCTACGGACCGGGCGTTGGTCTACCTCTATTTCAACGAACTGGACAAGGCGGGCCACCGGTTCGGCGCGGCGTCGGCCCAGTGGGGGCATGCGCTGGAGGAACTTGACTCGGACATGCGCCGCCTGGCCCGGCAGCTTCCGGCCGATACGCTGCTGCTGCTGACCGCGGACCACGGCATGCTGGACGTGGCCGAGGAGTTCCGTTTCGACTACTCGGCGGACCCGGCCCTGGTGGCCGGGGTGCGGCACACCGGCGGCGAACCGCGGCTGGTCCACCTCTATTTCGAACCGGACGCCAGGGCCGGGCAGCGCGAGCAGGTGGCCCGTGCCTGGCTGGAGCGGTATGGGAAGCAGGCCTGGGTGTTCACCCGGGAAGAGGCGGTCAGCCGCGGGTTCTTCGGTCGGGTGGACCCGCGGGTGTTGCCGCGCATCGGAGACCTGATGGTGGCTGCCCGGGAACCCGTGGCGTTCTACGACACCCGGCGCGTGCCGGAGACCGCGATGTCCGTGGTCGGCCAGCACGGCTCGCTGACGAAGGCGGAGCGGGAAGTGCCCCTGCTGACCCTGGTGGCTCCGGGCAAACGGCGCTAGTCCGCGCCCGCAGGCAACGAGAGGTTGACGGGCCAGGCAGCCTGGCAGGCCGGGCGCCCAGCCCGGGTCTTCTCTGCAGCCGGCGGCAGGTCAGTCGTGCTTGGTGCCGAAGACGATCTCGTCCCAACTGGGCACGCTGGAGCGCTTCGGCTTGATGGAGCGCTTGGGCGGTTCCGGGGCCGGATCCTCCCGCACCGTGTCTTTGGCCCCGGGTTCGGGATCGGCGGCGGTCTCCGCGCCAGCCTGCGCCGTCCGGGCCTTTTCCGCGGCCGCTCCGCTGCTGTTTTCCACGGTTTTCAGCGCTGCGGTGGAAGGACTGACAAACTCAATCCGGTCGTCCAACGGGGCGCCCGTTTCCTGCGCGCCGCCGCCGGTCGCCGGCTCTGCGTCGGCCTCTTCCCCGGTGAGGTCGCCGTCCTGGTCGCGCACGCCGCCGCCGGTTGCCGCGGCCGGCTCGTCCCGCAGGAAACCGGGCGCGCCGGAGAGCGTGATTTCGTGCGTGTGGGTGCTGATCCCGTGCCCCAATTCCAGTGAAGAGACCGCGCCGTCGTCGTAGGCCGGGGCCAGCGTCAGCGGGAACCCGGCGCGCGGCCGCGCGCCGGGATCGTCGCCGGAATCGTCCGAGTCCTCGAACGAGTCGCGCGGGTGGGCCGCCGGAATCGGACCGTGGGTGAGCATCAAGGCCAGCGCGTCGTCGGCATCTTCGTCGACGCCCAGCCGCTGCCCCCGCCGGGAGCGCAGCACGTCCAGCAGCTCTTCCGACTCGGCGGACTGCCCGTCGTCCTGCCCGCCGTCCTCGTGCCCTGCCGGCTCGAGGTCCGGGTCCGCGCCGGTATCGGCTTCGAAGTCGAAGACATGGTCGGTGACGGCCTTCAGCCGGCGCCCGGGGACCGGGCCGTCCACGGTTTCGAGCTCGCTCAGCTGCTGCGCCCACCGGTTGGCGTTCTGGATGGTGCGGCGGGCCGCATGGAAGACCCAGCGGGCGGGCGGTTCTTCCCCGATGGAGTCGGTGGCGGGAGCCGCCGGCGCGGTAAAGGACGCCACAACTTCCCACGTGCCGTCGCTGCGCCGCCAGGAATCCCAGTTCATCGACTCCGGGTCGATGCCGAAGGCGTGGATCCGGTGGTCCACCATTTCTCCCAGGGTGGCGGGCTCGTCGCCGAAGGCCGACCGGTAGCCGTCGTGGCCGGGCAGCGGGCCGGCGACTTCCACCTTGCGGGCCTGCTCGACGATGTAGTGGCGCTCGGCGAGCACCGGGCTTTCATAGCGCCGGATCCGCTGCAGGTCGAGGCCGGATTCGGCCGCGACCTCCTCGGCCGTGGCGCCCGCTCGGATGCGCGCCTGGATTTCGCGGGGGGACATGCCGGCGTCCGACGGTTCGCCGGCCCCGGGAGCGCGCGTTGTTGTCGGTCGGAAGACCGCTGTGCGCAGGGCTTCGTCTATGGCCAGACGGTAGTCGTCCCCACCTGCGCTCAACAGCAGATGTTCGCCATCCTCATGGACACCCACCAGCCGTAGATCCTGCATGAAAACCCTCCACCAGACGACACTTTATGCCTGAAACTCTGCCACCCATACCGGGCTTTTCCTATTGTTTTCGCAGGTGTGGCGCGGAGTTTGTGGCCAAGGTCGCCCCGGCCGGGCGCCGCGTCCGAAGGCGGCCGTGAACGCCCAGCGGCCCCCGGGTTTGGCAGGCGCGCCGAAATCGGCAAGAATCTTCGCGTCACGGGCACAAAATCGACGGCGAACGCGTTGAGCCTGTGCACAGATCGTCAGGCACGGGCACGTGTCCCGGAACCGGGGGCCTGATGTGAAACTGGACCGGACCACCGGAGTGGGAGCAAAACAACAATGGCCACTGACTACGACGCCCCGCGGAAGCCTGACGAAGAGACCCACGAGGAGTCCATTGAAGAGCTGAAGTCGCACCGGCGGACCGACACGCAGTCGGCCGTGGTCGACGAGGACGAGGCCGAGGCGGCCGAGGGGTTCGAGTTGCCCGGCGCCGACCTCTCCGGCGAGGAACTGCTGGTCCGCGTACTCCCGGCCCAGCAGGACGAGTTCACCTGTGCTTCCTGCTTCCTGGTCCGCCACCGGTCGCAGGTGGCCAAGGAAAAAGACGGGCTGCTCTACTGCCGGGACTGCGAGGGGTAGCCGCCCGCAACCAAGAGGCCGGCCGGCGGGGCGCCCGCCCCGCGGGCCCTAGGACGCGTCCGCGGCGGGGCGGTTCAGGGCCGCGGCGAGCTGCTGCGGCCGGCGCGTAGAGGCGATCCAGTAAGGGGTCAGGTCCGTCTCGTCGGTGATTTCGATGGTGACCACCGGATCGATCCAGCCGCGCATGCACATGTACGCGGTGCCGTTCAGCTTGGGGCCGCGCTGCTCCGTGGCGGCCTCGCCGGTGAACGCTTCCACCCGCCCCACGTAGCGGCGCTCGATCTGGGCGCGGCCCACCTGCAGCATGGTGTCGGTGACCAGGATCCGCGGCGTGGAAGCGATCAGCAGGACGGCCAGCAGGATGGCGGCGACGACGGCGCCGATGATGCCCGCGGTCATGCTGATCGGTGCCAGCATGACGATGACCGCCGCGGCGGTGCCGGCGGCGATGAGCCAAACCCAGAAATTGGGCCACAGCCGCTCATCGAAGTGGGTCACGGAGGAAGGACCGCCGGCGGGACCGGAGCCGCCTGCAGGGGTCGCGGGTTGTGTCATGGACCCAGCTTTTCACCTTTTGACAGGCATTTCACCTTGCTTCCGGCGGGCCCCCGGAAGCCCGCCCGCCCGCGGGCGCCACGGTTGAAAACGCGCTAGAGTGATGTGCGGAATATCTCAGCGGGCCAGGCCCTTGGCGGCCGCAGTCTTCCCGCCGCCACATCCGCAATCGCAAGGACAAACGATCACGAGTGCAGCAGACAACTGAAACGCTGACGGTCCAGCTGAAAATGCTCGACGACGGACTGGAACCGCCCGCCTACGCCCACCCGGGGGACGCCGGGGCCGACCTGCGGAGCCGGATCAATTTCCGGATCGCCCCGGGGGAACGTGTCCTGGTGCCGACGGGCGTGGCGCTGGCGCTGCCGCACGGCTATGTTGCCCTGGTCCACCCACGCTCCGGGCTGGCCGCCAAGCACGGACTGACCATCGTCAACGCCCCCGGCACGGTGGACGCCGGTTACCGGGGCGAGATAGCGGTCACCTTGCTGAATACCGATGCCAGTGAAACGCTCACGTTCAAGCGAGGGGACCGGATCGCGCAGCTGGTCATCCAGAAGGTGGAGACGGCCGCGTTCGAACGCGTCGCCGAGCTTCCGGATTCGACGCGGGGGGCCGGCGGATTCGGTTCCACCGGAGGGTTCGGCGCCGGTTAGTTCCGCCGCGCGGTGCGGCGGGCACGCACCTGGACGCCTGCCCGCCGCAGGCGGCATCCCCTCGGCGCAGACATTGAGCAACCCGGTGCAGGACCGGAGGAAGAGGAATCTTACGTTATGGCATTTGGGCGTTCCAAGAAGAGGAACCAGAACGACGGCGAAGGGCCGGAAGCCGCCGCGGCCGCACCTGGCGAGGATGCCACGCGGCCGGCGCCGGACAGCGGTCCCCGCCGGAACGGCCCCTACGACGACTCCGAGCAGGACACCGGCAACGGCTATTTGGACCTGGGCGCGCTGAAGGTCCGTCCCCGGGAGGGCCTGCAGCTGCGGCTGGAGGTCGAGGAAAAGTCCAAGCGGGTGGTTGCGGTGACCCTGGACCTGGCCGGTTCCAACTTGCAGCTCCAGGCATTTGCCGCGCCGAAATCCGAGGGGCTGTGGAAGGAAATCCGCACCCAGATCGCGAGTTCCGTGGGGTCACAGGGCGGCACGGTCCAAGAGATCGACGGACCGATGGGAACCGAGGTGGTGGCCAAGCTGCCGGCACAGACCGCCGACGGGAAGCAGGGCTTCCGGGTGGCCCGCTTCCTCGGCGTCGACGGGCCGCGCTGGTTCCTGCGCGGCGTGATCGGGGGACCCGCCGCGCTGGACCGGGCCAAGGCCGCGGACCTCGAGGAACTCTTCCGTTCCACCGTGGTGGTCCGGGGCTCGCAGCCGCTGCCGCCCAAGGACCTGCTGCAGCTCAAGATGCCCAAGGGCGTCCCGGGCCCGCCGCAACCCGAGGCGCCGCGCAACCCCGGACTGACCGCGCCCGAGCGGGGCCCGGAGATCACCGAGATTGGCTGACCGCTCCCGCGTCCATCGCGGCCCTGCGGACAGCCCCATCGCCCGGCTGCCAGAGCGCGGCCACGTCGCCGGAACCGGGTTGGTTGAGGCGATCACCATCGCGCCGCCGGGGCAGCCGCCGCGGTTTGCCGCCGTCGTCACCGACGCGGGCCAGCAGGAGCCGGGCAAGTCCCGTGACGGCGGGCACCCGCGGGTCCGCCTGGTCTGGCTGGGGCAGCGCCGCGTGCCCGGCATCGCGGCGGGCATCCGGTTGGCCTTCGAGGGCATGCTCTTCAGGGTGGAAGGAACCGCCACCATCTACAATCCGCGCTACGAGATCCTCAGCCCGTTGGAGAATTAACCCATGACAGATCAGCAGCCGGACTCCGGTCCGCACAGCGTGCCGCCGGCCGGGGACGGGCAGCCCTCCGGCGCGCGTCCGGAACCCGCGGGAGAACCGGGCAACAGGCGCCCGGACGCGGCCGAGGCGCTTGCCGGCGCCTACGCGGCGAGCGCCGCGGTCCACCGCACCGACGACGGACAGATCGACGTGCTGAAGACCGTGGGCGGCGTCCGCGGGCTGGCCGAGAGCATCCTGCCGGGCGTGATCTTCCTGGTGGTGTTCACCATCGGCCGGGAGCTCGGCCCGGCGCTGATCGGAGCGCTGGCGGCCGCCGCCGTCTTCACCGTGCTGCGCCTGGTGCAGCGGGGCACCGTGACGCAGGCCTTCTCCGGCCTCGTGGGGGTCGCCATCTGCGCCTTCGTCGCCAACAGCACGGGCCGGGCCGAGGACTTCTATGTCTGGGGCTTCATCACGAATGCCGCCTACATTCTGGTCATGCTGGTTTCGGTGGCCGTCAAGTGGCCGGTGCTGGGTTTGATCTTCGGGCTGATCCGCAGCGAGGGAACGGCATGGCGGCAGCAGCCGCAACGGCTGAAGGCGTACACCATGGCCACCTGGATCGTGATGGCGGTGCTCCTGCTGCGGCTTGTGGTGCAGCTTCCCCTCTACCTGATGGGCGAGGACGGCCTGGTGGCGCTGGGCACCACCCGCTTGCTCATGGGCGTGCCGCTGTACGCGCTGGGGCTGTGGCTGGCGTGGCTGGTCTCTCGCCCGGCGTCCGTCGAGGCCGCCCGGGCCGAGTGATCTGGCCCGCCGCCGCCGCGGCCGGCCGG
>NZ_JBNHGE010000030.1:0-38464 GCF_059090935.1 Arthrobacter sp. Y3223166
CCTCCGCCGCGGCGGAGGCGTGAGGAAGGGCGGCGGCGGGAGGGAGGGCGGCGGGCGGGAGGCCGCCGGCGGCACCGGCGGGCGCGGGGGTGCGCCCCGCGGGTACGCCGGAGTTCCGGTCTTCCGCGGTGCCGGAAGTTTCGAGGCCGAGCGGGGGCCCGGCCGGTCCGGCGGCCCCGGGCCGGCTGCAGCGCAGCAACCGCGCGGTCAGGTTGTCGTCAGGGGGCGGCACGTCCAGCGAGCGCAGGCGGTCCTGGATCTGGCGGAATTCGTCGACGCTCTTGCGGCACCGCCGGCAGCGTTGAAGATGGCGTTCAAGGGCCGGGCGGCGATCATCGGAGAGTTCGCCGTCCAGGTACTCCGCCAGCTCTCTTTCCGGGTGGAGCATTGCAGCGATCAGTGGGCTCCGGCGATGCGCGGCAGTTTCAGGCGCGGGCGCTCGGCGGGATCCCGGTGCGCCAGCTTTTCCCGGAGCATGGTCCGGCCACGGTGGATCCGCGAGCGGACGGTGCCCAGCTTGACGCCAAGGGCCGCGGAGACCTCGTCATAGGACAGCCCCTCCAGGTCGCAGAGCACCACCGCGGCGCGGAAGTCCGGCGGCAGCTCTTCCAGCGCGGCCTGGACATCGATATCCAGGTTGTTGAATTCGAAGCTGCGCTCGGGGCCGGGATCCTTGCCGGGCAGCCGGGCTTCGGCTTCGTCGCTCAGTCCATCGAACCGAATCCGGCTCTTGCGCCGGGCCTGGTCCAGGAAGAGGTTGGTGGTGATCCGGTGGAGCCAGCCGTCCAGCGTGCCGGGCTTGAAGTTGTCCAGTGACCGGAAGACGCGGACAAAGACTTCCTGGGTGAGGTCTTCGGCGTCGTACCGGTTTCCCGTGAGCCTGAAGGCCAAGCGGTAGACCTTGGCGGAGTGGTTGCTCACCACTTCTTCCCACGTCGGAGCGACCCACTGATCGTTGCCGGCCGCGGCGTTCGACGCGGCGTCCTGTAGCTTCGTCATTATCGTGCCCCTTCGTCGGACCGCCCGCGGCCGCCCACCTCCTGGGGGTCCGGGAATGCGGCTGCGTGCTGCCGGTCTGGCTTTCGGCGTCCCGGGTACCCATCTTGGCGCAAAAGACTGGGAGAATTCTGTAAACCGGCTGCACAAAGACCGCTAAGCCCGGTCCCCGTCTGACCCGGCCGGCGGCCGCGTGTCCCGTCCCCGGGGCACGCGCCTGATCCCGCCACCTGTGGCAGTAGGCTTGGCACTGCGGCCCTGCGCCGTTTTCCCGCAAAAGCTGAAGAGAAAGCGATGTTTCATGAGTGCCGACAAGCAGACGAGTTGGTCCTACACGGAGGGGCTCCCCGCCGAGGATGACGTCTTGCTTCGGGCCCGTGAGCGCTCCCATGAACTGGGCGTTGCCGCCGTCGGCAGGGGGGTCGGCGCGGCCCTGACCGTCCTCGCCGCGGGCACCAAGGCGCAGACGGTGGTGGAAATCGGTTCCGGCGCCGGTGTCTCCGGGGTCTGCCTCCTGCGCGGACTGCCGCCGGCCGCGGTGCTGACCACCATCGATGCGGACGTCGACCATCTGCGCGCGGCACGCCAGTCCTTCGTCGATGCCGGCATTCCGGGCAACCGCACCCGCACCATCTCCGGCCGCGCGGCCGACGTGCTGCCCCGGCTGACCGACAACGCCTACGACCTCGTCTTCGTCGATGCGGACAAGCCCTCGTATCCGCTGTACGTGGAGCAAGCGGTCCGGCTGCTCAAGCGCGGCGGCATGCTGATTGTCAACGACGCCCTGGATCACGACCGGGTCTCGGATCCGGCCATCCGCGAAGAATCCACCACCACGCTGCGCAAGGTCGGCAAGGCCATCCGGGAAAACGACCAACTGCTGTCCACCATCCTGCCGACCGGCGAGGGACTGCTGCTGGCCGTCAAACGCTGACCGACCCGCGGCGCCCTGCACCGGGCCGCCGGGCCACCCGCCGGCCCGGTGCTAGCCGCGGTAGGAGCGCAGGAAGGACAGCAGCAGCCGGGCACCGTACCCGGTGGCGCCCTTCGTGACCTCGGCCCGGTCGGAGTCTGCCCGGGCGGGGCCGGCGATGTCCAGATGGATCCACGGAAGGGCGCCGGTGAATTCGCGCAGGAACAGCGCTGCGGTGATCGATCCCCCGCCGACCTTCGACCGCTGGGACGCGATATGCGAGATGTCGGCGATGCCGGATTCCAACGCGAAGCCGTATTCGGCCGCCACCTCGTCCAGCGGCATGTGCCAGACCCGCTCCCCGGTTGCCTCCCCCGCGGCTTCGAACGCGCGCACCAGGGACCGCCGGGTGCCGTACAGTGCCGCATGCTGCCTGCCCAGCCCCAGGGACGCCGCGCCGGTGAGGGTAGCGATATCCACCAGGACGTCAGGCTGCAGCCGGGCGGCGGCGTAGGAGAGGCCGTCGGCCAGCACCATGCGCCCCTCCGCATCCGTGTTGCCGATCTCCACGGTTGTGCCGTCGTGGACGGTCACCACGTCGCCGGGCCGGTAGGCGTCGGCGCCGATGGCGTTCTCGGCCAGGGCGAGCAGGCCCGTGACACGGTGCGGAACGCGCAGCTCCGCCGCAGCGGCCAGCACCGCCAGCACGACGCCGGCGCCCGCCATGTCGGTCTTCATCGGCAGCATCGGCTCCCGCGGCTTAAGCGACAGCCCGCCGGTGTCGAAGGTGATGCCCTTGCCGACGATGACGACGTGCCTGGTGTTCTCGCCGGCCTGTGCGGGCGTGTAGTCCAGCTGGACCAGCCTGGGCGGAGTCGGCGAGGCCGAGCCCACCGCCAGCAGACCGCCGAACCCTCCGGCAGCCAGCTGATGCTCGTCCCACGTGCGGATGCCCAGGCCGCGGGCCGCGGCGAGGCGCGCGGCCTGGCCGGCCATCCACTCCGGGCTCTTCACGTTGGACGGCATGTTTGCCAGGTCCCGTGCCAGCCACGTGGCCCGGGCGCCGGCGGCGGCCGTTGCGGCCGTCCCCGCCGCGGTTCCGGTCAGTTCCAGCACCGCGGCCATCGGCTTCGGCGCGGCGGACGTCCCGGCGCGCGGCGGCCGGTAGCCGCCCAGCAGGAACCCCTCGATGAAGGCCTGTTGCAGCCCTTCGGGCAGGCCGTCGACGGCGCTGCTGCGCACCCGGTCGGTGCCCATCGTCGCCCTGGCCAGGGCGGCTCCGGCCTTGCGCAGCTCCGCCGCGCTGCCACTGCCCAGCCCAATCAAGATCAGACGCTCCGGCAGCCGGGCGGAGCCTGGCGGCGCCGGCACCGCCAGCACTTCGCCGGCCTTACCGGCAATCCCGTGGACCTCTGCCAAGGCCGCCACGTCGGCGCCAAAGTCGGCTGCCGCCTCGGCGGCACCCTGGCGCGGCTGCGGCGTGGCCCGCTCAACGTTGGCCTCGCCTTCAGCAATGGGGACCGCCAGCACCGTGACATCCCCGGCGCCCTCGGCCGGAGACCGTCCGCGGCCGAGGGCCGGAAGGGCTTGGACGCGCGCCATCTGCGGTTCAACCAGGGCCTGCTCCAGATGACGGGCGGTTTGTTCCTCTGCGGTGGAGGGAACGTGGCTCACAGCAAACGGTTCCTAGCCTGCCACGTCGCTGGTGACGCCGAGCAGGCAGTCCTTGAGGTTGCCGGCTTCTTCGGCGTTCAGTTCGAGCACCAGACGCCCGCCGCCGTCGATGGGCACCCGCAGGATGAGGCTTCGCCCCTCCTTGGTCACTTCCATCGGACCGTCACCGGTACGCGGTTTCATCGCAGCCATCTGGGAATTCCCTTCCGCCATGGGGCAGCCCGATCGGTGATCGCCCTGCCCGCCAACCTCACATCGGCGGCCCTTCAGTTGCCCGGCCGCCATGTCCAACCACTACCCATTATCGCGTACATCACAACCGGGTGCTAATTTGCGCGACACGGGGCGCACCGGCGCCGGCCGCCGCTAGGGCGGATAGTCCCCGCCGCCGGGCAGTTCGGCCCAGGACCAGAGCCAGGTCACCCAGACAATCTGCCCGGCCAGGAACATCACTGCCAGGCACGCGCGGTACGCCCGGCTGCGTGATACCAAGGCCGCCGCCAGGGCCAGCGGGAAGAGCGGAAGCAACAGCCGGAAGGTGCTGGTCTGCGGATGCAGAAAGGCAAGCAGGTAGCCCAGGTAGCAGGCGCACCACAGCCTCAGGTCGCCCCCCATCTTCCGGGCCGGCGGGGAGCACAGGACCCCGGCCGCCGCGGCCACCAGCAGCAGCGGGGCGGCCATTCCGCCCAACAGCCCGAAAAGGTTTACGCCCATGTCGAACCACGGCTTGAACAGGATCAGGGCCTCGCCCCGCCAGGCGGTCTCGGTATCGGTGTACGCGGTCATCTCCCCCGTGACCGACCACGCCAGCACCGGCCAGGCGAGGGCCGCTGCACAGCTGACCAGCGCCAGCGCTGCCGCGCGGAGGAATTCCGGGGTCTGCAGCGGATCGGTGCGGCGCTGCCTGATCCGCCACAGCAGGTGAAGGCCGGCGAGTGCCGCGAACGGCACGCCGACCGGCCGGGAGAGGCACATCAGCACGACGACGGGAATCGCCAGCAGGTACTTCCGCCGCACCAGCAGCAGCAGCGCCGCCGCCAGCAGCGCCAGGTTCAGCGATTCGGCGTACGGCACCTGGAGGATCGGCGAGACCGGAAAGACCGCCACGAAGAACACGGCCCACAGCGCGGTGCCGTGGGGGGCGTAGCGACGGAAAAGTTTGTAGATGAGCAGCACGGCGGCAAAACCGGCGAGGGTCGCAACCAGCGGTGCCAGCAACTGCCACCCCAGCCCGGTGGCCGCCGCCAGGACGCGGACGATGCCGGGGAAAAGCGCGTAGAACGCCCACTGGTTCTCGTCGACCCGCCCGTCCTGGCCGCGGGGAATATCGGCGGGATACCCCTCCCGGTAGACCTGCTCGTACCAGGCGCTGTCCCAGATTCCGATGAAGGACAGATAGTCGGGGTGCGGTCCGGTCCACGGATTCGGCCCTTGCTGGCGTGCCACCGCGAGGAAGACCAGCAGCGAATACACCCGGGAAAGGGCGTAAAGCACGCAGACCTGGACCCACCACGGCCACCCGGAGATCCGTCGGCGCCAGAAGGAAAGCTCCGCGTGCACGGCCTCCCGAAGCACGCGCGTGCGCGGAAGGCGGTCCTGCACCCCCGTCATCCTTCCCGCGCCGGGTGGGCACCGCCGTCGGGCTGCGGCTGTTCGTGGCTCAGTTGCCGGATCAGGCGCTCCTTGGCTCCCAGCTCGGCCCGCAGGACGTCCAGCACTTCGTCCACCTGGTCCATCCGGTAGCCCCGCAGGGCAGTGGAAAACCGGACGCTGTCCAGGTCTTCGGCACGGGGGTGTTCAGGCAGCAAAACCGCCGGCAGCCGCGCCTCATGCTCGCTCAGGCCCTGGAGCGCGGCCACGTGCCCGCGCTCCCATCCGGTGCCGTCACTCTCGCCGCCCGCGCCGGCGCCGGCCGCCTTCCTCCGGCCCCGCCAGCCCGACGCGGCGACAGCGGCCGCACCTGCAACGGCGATGGCAAGGAAAACCAGGAATGCGCTCACAGCACCATCGTGCCAGAGAGGACGTCGCGCCGGGTCAAAATCCGGAGCGGGCGGACAACCCGGAGATGACCTGCTCGACTGCTTCCTCGGCCGTATCCACCACGCTGACCAGGTCCAGATCGGCCTCCGCGATCATCGCTTCGGCCAGGAGCGTGTTGCGGATCCAGTCGATCAGCGGCGACCAGAATGCCGTGCCCACCAGCACGATCGGGAAGGACGTCACCTTCTTCGTCTGGACCAGCACCATGGCTTCGAACAGCTCGTCGAGCGTGCCCAGCCCGCCGGGGAGCACGATGAACCCCTGCGCGTACTTGACGAACATCGTCTTGCGGGCGAAGAAATACCGGAAGTTGATGCCCAGGTCCACCCAGTCGTTGAGCCCCTGCTCGAACGGCAGTTCGATGCCCAGCCCGACCGAGACGCCGCCGGCCTCGCTGGCGCCCTTGTTGGCCGCCTCCATGGAACCGGGGCCGCCGCCGGTGATGACCGCGAAATTATGCCGGACCAGCAGCTGCCCGATCTCCTCGGCGATGGCGTAGTGCTTGCTTCCCTGCCGGGTGCGGGCCGAACCGAACACGCTGATCGCCGGGCCGAGGTCGGCCAGGGTGCCGAACCCTTCGACGAATTCGCTCTGGATCCGCAGCACGCGCCAGGGATCCGTGTGCGTAAATTCCGCCCGGTCCTTGGTGTCCAGCAGGTACTGGTCGGCCTGCGGGATGTCCGCCTGGCTGCGCCGCAGCTCCACCGGCCCCTTGAAACGGGTTTTCGGTGCGCCCGGAAGTTGCGACGGGAGCGGGATGTCTTGCTGGTTTGTCATTTCCCAAGGCTACAGATCCGCCGGCCATCCGTGGCGGTTTCCGCCGTTTCGGTGGCAATTCGGCCCTCACGCGGTCCGGGACGCAGGTTGCTCTTAAATCACGATTCCGGCGGTTCGGTCGCGAATGCATTGCTTGAAGGGAATCTTTCGCTAGATTCGTTCCATGACCAGTGACGCATCGCACAGTAAAACGCCGCCTGCTGCTCCTGCGGCGGCAACCCGAGCCACATCCGCCGCGCCGGCGGGTCAGCCGCTGGTGTCCCTGAAGAACGTCAACAAGCACTTCGGATCCCTCCATGTGCTGCAGGACATCAACCTGGAGGTCACCAAGGGCGAAGTGGTGGTCGTGATCGGGCCGTCGGGTTCCGGCAAGTCCACCCTCTGCCGGGCGATCAACCGCCTGGAGACCATCGACGACGGCGAAATCCTGATCGACGGCGAGAAGATGCCGGCCGAGGGCAAGGCCCTTGCCAAGCTGCGGGCCGACGTCGGCATGGTGTTCCAGTCCTTCAACCTTTTTGCCCACAAATCGATCCTGGAGAACGTCACCCTGGGACCGATCAAGGTCAAGGGGATGAAGCAGTCCGAGGCCAAGGAGCTGGCCATGAGCCTGCTCGAGCGCGTCGGCGTGGCCAACCAGTCGCAAAAGCTGCCGGCCCAGCTCTCCGGCGGCCAGCAGCAGCGCGTGGCGATTGCCCGGGCCCTGGCGATGAAACCTAAGGTGATGCTCTTCGACGAGCCCACCTCGGCACTGGATCCGGAAATGATCAACGAAGTGCTCGACACCATGGTGCAGTTGGCCAGCGAAGGCATGACCATGATCGTGGTCACGCACGAGATGGGCTTTGCGCGCAAGGCGGCGGACCGCGTGCTCTTCATGGCCGACGGCCAGATCGTGGAGCAGGCCACCCCGGAAGAATTCTTCACCAACCCGAAGAGCACCCGCGCCAAGGACTTCCTGGGCAAGATCCTCGAACACTGACCCCCACACCTGGCCCTTCACTGACGGAGGGCCGACAACGCAAGGAGAAAACATGCGAAAGACCCGTTATGGAATGGCTGCCATGGCAGCCGGAGCCGCGCTCGTGCTGTCCGCCTGCGGCGGCGGCGGCGGCACAGGCGGCGGCGAGACTGCCGGCGGCGGCGAGACTGCCGGCGGCGGCGAAGGCGACGGCGAAGGCATCCGTATCGGCATCAAGTACGATCAGCCGGGCCTGGGCTTTTCCTCCGGCGGCAAGTTCAGCGGCTTCGACGTGGATGTAGCCAAGTACGTGGCCAACGAGCTGGGCTACTCGGAGGACCAGATCGAATTCGTCGAGTCGCCCTCGGCCAACCGCGAAAACATGCTCGCCAACAACCAGGTGGACATGATCTTCGCGACGTACTCCATCACCGACGAGCGCAAGCAGACCGTCGACTTCGCCGGACCGTACTTCGTGGCCGGTCAGGACCTGCTGGTCCGGACCGACGACACCGAAATCACCGGCCCGGATGCGCTTAACGGCAAGAACCTCTGCTCGGTGACCGGCTCCACCTCCGCCCAGCGCATCAAGGACGAGCACGCCGCCGAAGTGAACCTGGTTGAGCGACCCAGCTACGCCGAGTGCGTGACCGCCATGCAGGGCGGCCAGATCGACGCGGTGACCACCGACGACATCATCCTGGCCGGACTCGCGGCGCAGCCGAACAACGCCGGCAAGTACAAGGTGGTCGGCAACCCGTTCTCGGAGGAGAACTACGGCGTCGGACTGCCGAAGGGCTCGGAGCTGTGCGCGGACATCAACGCAGCCATCAACAAGATGGTCGAGGAAGGTGCCTGGGAAGAAGCCCTCAAGAAGAACACCGAGGGTGTGGATTACTCCTACAACAAGGACCTGAACCCGCCGAAGCCGGGCGAAGCCTGCGCCTAGCACCATCCGTTGTGGGGCGGGGCTCTCCCGCCCCACAACATGATCTGCCTCTTCCCACCGAAAGGGGATGGACAGTTTGTCCGAGTATTTCCAGAGCTACCTGACGGCGCTGGAGACCTACGACGTCGTCGGAGCCTTGTGGGTCAATATCCAGCTCGCTTTTTGGGCCGCCCTGGGTTCGTTGGTGCTGGGTACCGTCCTGGCCCTGATGCGCATCTCACCGGTGCCCAGCTTCCGCTGGGCCGGCGCTGCGTACGTCAACGTCTTCCGCAACACGCCGCTGACCATCATCATGGTGTTCTGCATCCTGGTGGCGGTCTTCCAGCTCCAGATGAACCTCTCCGGCGATTTCGACTTCAACTTCTTCCTCTGGGCCATCGTCGGGCTGTCCGTCTACCACGCGGCCTTCGTCTGCGAATCCATTCGCAGCGGCGTCAACACCGTGCCCCTGGGACAGGCCGAGGCCGCCCGCGCCATCGGGCTGAGCTTCCTGCCGGCGGCGCGGATGGTCATCCTGCCCCAGGCCTTCCGGGGTGCCGTGGCGCCGCTGGGCAACACCCTGATCGCCCTGACCAAGAACACCACGGTGGCAACGGCGGCGTCGGTCGCCGAATCCGCCGGGCTGATGAAAACCATGATCGAGTTCCGGCCGGATGTCATCATGGCCATTTTCGCGACCTTCGCCATCGGCTTCGTGATCATCGTGCTGCCGATCGGCCTGGTGACCACTTGGCTCTCCAAGAAACTGGCGGTGTCACGATGAACATCAAGCAGAACGTCCTCTTTGATGCGCCCGGCCCGAAGGCCCGTGCGCGGATCATGGTCACCAACATCATCGGCATCCTGCTCTTCCTCGGCGCGGCGATCTTCGTCATCGTCGGACTGAACGACAAGGGCCAGCTGGCACCCGAGCTGTGGACGCCGTTCCTGACCGGCGAGGTCTGGCAGTTCACCATCCTGCCGGGGCTGATCAACACCTTTAAGGCCGCCGCAGTCTCGATCCTCACGTCCGTGGTCTTCGGGCTGCTCTTTGGCGTGGGCAGGCTCGCCTCGAACGGCCCCCTGCGGTGGCTCTGCGGAGTGATCGTCGAACTCTTGCGGGCTGTCCCGGTGTTGCTGATGATGATCTTCTTCTGGCTCCTGTTCGGGCAGCTGAGAATCGGCACCCCGGCAGACATCCCGTTTTACGCCGTCGTGACGGCCCTGACGCTGTACAACGGATCGGTGATCGCGGAACTGGTCCGCTCCGGCGTGTTCGGCCTGCCCAAGGGCCAGCGTGAAGCCGGGATGGCGATCGGCATGACCCGTGCCCAGTCGTTGCGCAGCATCGAACTGCCGCAGGCCCTGGTGGCCATGCTGCCGGCCCTGGTCAGCCAATTCGTGGTGATCCTGAAGGACTCTGCCCTCGGCTACATCATCACGTACTCCGAGTTGCTGCGGTCGATGCAGATTTACGGCTCCGCCGGTCCGATCCTGCAGTCGCTGACGATTGCCGCGCTGCTCTTCATCATCGTCAACTTCGCCTTGTCCTGGGTAGCCAACTGGCTCTCCAAGTTCCTGAGCAGCCGGACCGCGGGCGAGACCGCGCCGCTGACCACGCAGCCGATGGCCGTCAAGGTGTGACCGGCTGCCGCTGACCGCCGACGGGGAAGGGGAGGACGCCTGCGCGTCCTCCCCTTCCCCGTTGCAGCTTCCCGGGCGCCTTGTTGCCCGGCGGCGGCGCCCTCCGCCGCCCCCGGATGGTCAGGCCAGCAGCCAGCGGCGCAGCGCCGCCCGGCACTCGCGGACGGCCTCCGCCGGAACGTTTTCGTTGTCGGTGTGGGCCAGCAACGCGTCGCCGGGGCCGAAGTTGACGGCCGGAATGCCCAGCTCGCTGAACCGCGCCACGTCGGTCCAGCCGTACTTCGGCTTTGGCTCCGCCCCCACGGCGGCGACGAATTCGGCGGCTGCCGGGTGGTCGAGGCCGGGCCGGGCGCCGGCCGCGGCATCCGTGCAGACCACCGTGAAGCCCTCCAGCAGGTTCCGCACGTACAGTTCGGCATCCGCGGGCGTCTTGTCCGGAGCGAACCGGTAATTGATTTCCACCGTGGTGCTGTCGGGAATGATGTTGCCCGCCGTACCGCCCTTGATCTTCACCGCGTTGAGGCTCTCGCGGTACTCCAGCCCGTCGACCGTGACAGTGGCCGGTTCATGGTCCCGGAGCCGGACCAGGATGTCGGCGGCGGCGTGGATAGCGTTGACGCCCCGCCACGCGCGCGCGGAATGCGCCGCCTGGCCGACCGTGCTCGCTTCGAACCGGGCCGTGCCGTTGCAGCCGCCTTCCACGGTTCCGTGGGTCGGTTCGAGCAGGATGGCGAAGTCGCCCTGCAGCAACTGGGGGTGGTTGCGCACCAGCCGGCCCAGCCCGCTCATCGAAGCATCCACTTCCTCATGGTCGTAGAAGACGTAGGTGACATCGCGGTTGGGTGCCGTCAGCTCGGCGGCCAGGGCCAGCTGCACCGCTACCCCGCCCTTCATATCGGTGGCGCCGCGCCCGTACAGCACGTCCCCGTCCCACACCGACGGCACGGTTCCGAGGGAGCCGGGCACGGCGGGCAACGGCACGGTATCGAGGTGGCCGGCCAAGATGACCCGCTCCGGCCGCCCCAGCTGCGTTCGCGCGACGATGGCGTCGCCGTCGCGCAGCACCTTCAGGTGCGGCAGGGCCCGCAGGGCGGCCTCCACGGCGTCGGCCAGGGCGGTCTCGTTGCCGGACACGCTGTTAACGTCGATCAGCGCCGCGGTCAGCTCGGCGACGTCGGCGGTCAAGTCCAGGGCAATGGTCGAAGTCACTCCCCCAGCTTAGCCAGACGCGCCTGCGGCATCCCGGCGTCACCGGCCCCGGCGCGCTCGGTAGACTTGCATCCATGACCGCGAGCACCACCGCCACCGCCACTCCCCGCACCGCCCACGGCACCGGGCTGGCCACCGTCACCGACAGCGGCACCGTCCTCGACGTCTGGTATCCGGCGCCGGCGCTGGGCCCTGCCGGCGCCGCCCGGGACGCGGAGACCGGCCTCGAGGCCGACGCCGCGGACAGCGCCGACGCGGACCGCGGCACCCGTCTTGAGGTCCTCACCCGCAGCATCGACCTGGACGCCGCGCCGGCCGACACCGCCGACGCCTACCTCCGGCTGCATCTGCTCTCCCACCGCCTCGTCACCCCCAATTCGCTGAACATGGACGGCATTTTCGGGCAGCTGCCCAACGTGGTCTGGACCAACTTCGGCCCGTGCGCCGTGGACGATTTCGAAGCGGTCCGCCGCCGGCTGCGCCGCCGCGGCCAGGTGACCGTCTTCGGCGTGGACAAGTTTCCGCGCATGGTGGACTACGTGGTTCCCACCGGTGTGCGGATTGCCGAGGCCGACCGGGTCCGCCTCGGCGCGCACCTGGCCGCCGGCACCACGGTGATGCACGAAGGCTTCGTTAACTTTAACGCCGGCACGCTGGGCACTTCCATGGTGGAGGGCCGCATTTCCGCCGGAGTCATTGTGGCGGACGGGTCCGACGTCGGCGGCGGCGCCTCGATCATGGGCACGCTCTCCGGCGGGGGGAAGGAACGGATCAGCATCGGCGAGCGCGTGCTGCTGGGCGCCAACTCGGGTGTCGGCATCAGCATCGGCGACGACTGCGTGGTCGAGGCCGGCCTCTATGTGACCGCCGGAACCCGGGTCAGCCTGATCGACGTTGCCACCGGGGACCACCGCCAGGTCAAGGCCGTGGAACTCTCCGGCCTGCCCAACCTCCTCTTCCGCCGCAACTCCACCAGCGGCGCAGTGGAAGTCCTGCCGCGCAAGGGCCAGAGCGTGGAGCTCAACGCGGTCCTGCACGCCAACTAGCAGTCCCGGACGGCACCGCCATGTCCCGGCAAGCCCGTGCACGCAGGACACGCAGCCTGCTCAGCCTGATCGTCCTGCTGGCCCTGGTCGGCGGTGCCGCCTACTTCGCCGCCACCTTCATTGACCGTTCCCAAACCCTGGTCCGCGAGCGGTGCACCGCCGTCGTCGGTTCGGACACCTACGAACTGGCACCGGACCAGGCCGCGAACGCCGCGCTCATCTCGGGGATTGCCGTCGGGCGCGGGCTGCCCGCACGCGCCGCGTCGATCGCCCTGGCGACGGCCATCCAGGAGTCGAAGCTGCGCAACATCGATTACGGCGACACGGCCGGTCCCGACTCCCGGGGGCTGTTCCAGCAGCGGCCGTCCCAGGGCTGGGGCACCGAGGAACAAGTGCAGGACCCGGTGTATGCGGCCAACAAGTTCTACGAGGTGCTCGAACAGGTCCCGGGCTACGAGTCCATGCCGGTGACCGACGCAGCCCAGACCGTCCAGCGCAGCGCCTATCCGCTGGCGTACGCGGACCATGAGGCCGAGGCCGAGGCCAAGGCCTTCGCCTCGGCGCTGACCGGGCACTCGCCCGCCGCCCTGAACTGCGTGCTCAAGGATGCCGAGGCAGCCGGCGACCCCGCTGCGGTCCTGGCGCAGCTGGAGGCCGTGCATCCCGGCCTGGACATGGCCGTCGCCGGCCGCGAGGTCCGGGTGGCGGCAGCCGACGAGCGGGGCTGGGCGGTGGCGCAGTGGGCGGTGGCTTCTGCCAAAGGGCTCGACCTTGAGTCGGTGGCCCACGCGGGCCTCAGCTGGCAGCGTGACGACGGCGGCTGGGTCGGCGCCGATACCGACACCGGCTACGTCGTGATCACGGTGGCGCGGGGCCCGGTCGCCTGAACCGCCCGGCGCGGCTAGACGATGAGTTCGACGATCGGCTGAAGGTAACTGCGGAAGGCGCTTTCGTCGTCCAGCAGTGTCTGGCACAGCAGCACCCGGTCCGGCTCCACGAACCAGGCACGCGGCTCGCACAGCGGCAGCTCGATGAGCTTCAGCTCGAAGGTACGCGCGGCGCGGCCGAGCTCCATCTCCCGGTCCTGGACCAGCTCGCGGATCAACCCGTTCGTGCCCTTGGCCTCGCGCTCCTGCGCCAACTTCCCGTACTCGGCCATCCGGGCACGCGCCCAGCTCATCCCGGCGCCGAAGTGGGCCTGCAGCAGCAGCCGCAGCGCGGGGCTGCCGGCGAAGGCGGGAAAGGACGGCGGGGCCAGTTTCGCGGCGTTGCCCGGGCGGTCACGGACCAGGTCCTCCCACCACTTCTCCCATTCGTCCCGCAGCGCCGCCGGGCCGCCGACATGCGCGGTCAGCTGAGTGGGATCGGCGGTGCGGACCGTCGGCAAGACCGGCGACACCGCGGGCCGGCCGGCTCCGGCCAGGCCGGCGGCGTCGCGAAGGTAGAGGGCCAGCAGCATATGTCCCGAGGTGTCTGCGGTGATCCGCCACCCCGGCCCGCCCGTCTGGTGCATGCTGTCCGCGTCCTTTCGCTCGGACCGACGACGCAGCTCATCTGCAGTGGCCCCCGCACGCGGGTGCCGCCCGCGGGCATCCCCACTGCCGCCTGTAGCTCAACTCTAGACCTTGCTGTCCAGCCCTTGTACCTGCCCCGCTGCGGGCCGTGGCGGGGTGACCGGGGGTGAGCTACTAAGCTGGTGGGCATGAGAATTCTGGTCACCGGAGGAACCGGCTTCATCGGCTCGCACACCACGCTCGCCCTGCTGGAGGCGGGGCACGACGTGGTGGTGCTCGACAACCTGGCCAATTCCAGCGAGGAGTCGCTGCGCCGCGTCCAGGAGCTTGCCGGCCGGCAGGCACGGTTCCACCAGGCCGACCTGCTGGACGAGGCCGCGCTTAACCGGGTGCTGGAGACCGAGTCCGTGGACGCCGTGATCCACTTTGCCGGCCTGAAGGCCGTCGGCGAGTCCGTTGAAAAACCCCTGCATTACTACCACAACAATGTGGGCGGCACGCTGAACCTGCTCCGCGCGATGGATGCCCACAACGTCCGCACGATCGTGTTCAGTTCCTCGGCCACCGTGTACGGCGCCACCGAGGAGGTGCCGCTGACCGAGAAGCTTCCGCTGGACGCGATCAATCCCTACGGCCGGACCAAGGAACAGATCGAGGACATCCTGTCCGACCTGGGCGACTCCGACCCGCGCTGGCACGTGGCCCTGCTGCGCTACTTCAATCCCGTGGGAGCGCACGAAAGCGGGCGGATCGGCGAAGACCCGACGGGTGTGCCCAACAACCTGCTGCCGTTCGTGGCGCAGGTGGCCGTGGGCCGCCGGGACAGGGTCCGGGTCTTCGGCAGCGACTACCCGACGCCGGACGGTACCGGCGTGCGCGACTACATCCATGTCATGGACCTGGCCGCCGGACACCTGGCGGCCCTGGACTTCATCGCCGGCCGGCCCGGCGTGCGCCGATGGAACCTGGGCACCGGCAAGGGCTCCTCCGTCCTGGAGGTGCTCGCCGCGTTCGGCAAGGCAGCGGGATTCGACATCCCCTACGAGCTGACCGACCGGCGCCCCGGGGACGCCGCCATCAGCTATGCCGACCCTTCCGCCGCGCTGGCCGAGCTCGGCTGGTCGGCGGTCAAGAACCTCGAGCAGATGTGCGAAGACCACTGGCGCTGGCAGAAGAACAACCCGAACGGCTACGCCGGCTGAAGCAAACCGAACGGCCCCCGGATCGCTCCGGGGGCCGTCGGCGTTATGGCGTGCTCCGCCGTCGTACTAGCGGGCCGGGTACTCGCGCTCCTGCGCACCCGTGTACAGCTGCCGCGGGCGGCCGATCTTGGTCTGCGGGTCCTTAATCATCTCCCGCCACTGGGCGATCCAACCGGGCAGGCGCCCGATGGCAAACAGCACCGTGAACATCTTCTCCGGGAAGCCCATGGCCTTGTAGATCAGGCCGGTGTAGAAGTCCACGTTCGGGTACAGCTTGCGCTCGATGAAGTAGTCGTCCGCCAGCGCCTTCTCTTCCAGCCGCATGGCGATATCCAGCAGCTCGTCGTTGCCGCCGAGCTTGCCCAGGATCTCGTGCGCGGTGGCCTTGACCAGGCGGGCGCGCGGATCGTAGTTCTTGTAGACGCGGTGCCCGAAGCCCATCAGGCGCACGCCTTCTTCCTTGTTCTTGACCTTCTCCATGAACTGCTCCGGCTCCTGGCCGCTGGCCTGGATCTGGCGGAGCATGTTCAGCACCGCCTCGTTGGCGCCGCCGTGGAGCGGGCCGAACAGCGCGTTGATGCCGGCCGAGACGGACGCGAACATGTTGGCGTTGGAGCTGCCCACCAGGCGCACGGTGGACGTGGAGCAGTTCTGCTCGTGGTCAGCGTGCAGGATGAGCAGCAGGTCCAGGGCCTTGACCACCGTCGGGTCCAGTTCGTAGGGCTCGGCGGGCAGGCCGAAGCTCAGGCGCAGGAAGTTCTCCACCAGGTTCATGGAGTTGTCCGGGTAGAGCAGTGCCTGGCCGATCGACTTCTTGTGCGCGTAGGCGGCGATCACCGGCAGCTTCGCCATCAGGCGGATGGTGGAGAGCTCCACCTGCTTGTCATCGAACGGGTCCAGCGAGTCCTGGTAGAAGGTGGACAGCGCGCTGACCGCCGAGGAGAGCACCGGCATCGGGTGCGCGTCGCGCGGGAACCCGCCGAAGAAGCCCTTGAGCTCTTCGTGCAGCAGGGTGTGGCGGCGGATCTTGTGGTCGAACTCCTCCAGCTCGGTGGGGGTGGGCAGTTCGCCGTAGATCAGCAGGTAGGACACTTCGAGGAAGCTCGAGTGCTCGGCCAGCTGCTCGATCGGATAGCCGCGGTAGCGGAGCACACCGGCGTCGCCGTCGATGTAGGTGATGGCCGAGGTGGTCGCCGCCGTGTTCATGAACCCCGGGTCGAAGGTGACCGCGCCGGTCTGCTTCAGCAGTTTGGATACGTCGTAACCGTCGTTGCCTTCGGCGGCCTTGAGCCGTGGGAGTTCGAGTTCGCCGCCATCGAAGTGCAGCTTGGCACCGGTCTGCTCAGTCATTGAGTCCCCTTCAGGAGGTATAGAAGCTAACGGCACGCCGGGCGCTTGTGGCACTGAGCATGCACATACTCGGGTAAAACGCTACCCGTAGAGTCGCGGATATATCTAATCCGCGACATATATTTTTGTTCATATCCACAGTCAGGCGCTGCCGGGCCGGGTCAGGAAAGCCGCTCGACGGCGGCGTCAATGCGTTCGTCGCTGCCGGTCAGCGCCACCCGGATATGGCCGTTGCCGGCCTCGCCGTAGAACACGCCGGGTCCGGTGACGATGCCCAGCTCGGCCATGCGGCCCACGGTGGTCCATGTATCTTCCCCCGCGCTCCCCCACAGGTACAGCCCGGCCTCGGAATGGCGGATCTGCACGCCGAAATTCTCCAGCGCCGGCAACAGCCGCTCGCGCCGGCTCCGGTACAGGTCCTTCTGCTCCTGGACGTGCGCGTCATCGCGCAGGGCGGCGAGCATCGCGGCCTGGACCGGGAGCGGCACGATCATGCCGGCATGCTTGCGGCTGTTGATGATGTTCGGCATCAGCGCCGGGTCGCCGGCCAGGAACGCGGCACGGTACCCGGCAAGGTTTGACTGCTTGCTGAGCGAGTAGGCGCACAGCAGGCCCTCGTGCGAGCCCTGCGCGATGTACGGGTCCAGCACGCTCGGCACGGCCTGCCCGCCGCGGGCGGTGTCCCAGGCGCCCCAGCCCAGCTCCGCGTAGCATTCGTCGGAAGCGACCACCGCGCCCAGGCCGCGGGCGTCCTCCACCAGGGTGCGCAGCTCTGCCCGGTCCCGGACAATGCCCGTCGGGTTGCCCGGCGAGTTGACCCACACCAGTTTCACCCGGCTCCTGGTCTGCGCATCCAGGTCCGCCAGGTTGTCCGCCGCCACCGGGGTTGCGCCGGCGAGGATGGCGCCGATGTCGTAGGTCGGATAAGCCACGACGGGGCGCACCACCACGTCGCCCGCCCTGAGTCCCAGCAAGGTGGGCAGCCAGGCGACCAGCTCCTTGGAACCGACGGTGGGCATGACCGCTTCCGGATCCAGGCCGGGAACGTTGCGACGGCGGCCGAACCAATCCGTGATCGCTTCCCGCAGTTCGGCGGTGCCGTGGGTCGTGGGGTAGCCCGGGGCATCGGCGGCCGCGGCCAGGGCCTCCCGGACGACGGCCGGAGTGGAGTCAACCGGCGTGCCGATGGACAGGTTCACCGCGCCGCCGGGGTGCCCGGCCGCTTTTTGCGCGTAGGGCGCCATGGCGTCCCACGGGTATTCCGGCAGCTGCAGGCCGAAAGGACTCATCGAGTTCAGTCTTGGTTCTGCGGCGGCAGCGCGGCGATCAGCGGGTGGTCCTTGTGCGTGTTGCCCAGCTTGGCGGCACCGCCCGGGGAACCCAGGTCGTCGAAGAACTCCACGTTGGCCTTGTAGTAGTCGGCCCACTCCTCGGGGGTGTCATCCTCGTAGTAGATGGCTTCGACCGGGCAGACCGGTTCGCAGGCGCCGCAATCGACACACTCATCCGGGTGGATGTACAGGGACCGTTCGCCTTCGTAGATACAGTCCACCGGGCATTCTTCGATACATGCCTTGTCTTTTACATCCACGCACGGCTGTGCGATTACGTACGTCACGTCCGTCAGCACCTTTCTGAACAGTTCCCACTAGCGTATCCGTTGGGACCATTATCTCCCCAGCCGGGCACGGCCCGCCTAAGATGGTCACGTGATACCCGCTACCCCCGCCGCGTTCCTGGCCGCAGCAGCACCGGGAACGCGCGTGGTGGTCCGGTACCGAATCGAGGGCGGCTTCACCGACGTGCTCGGCGAACTGCGGGCCGTCGACGCCGACAGCTGCACGGTAGGCACCAGGCGCGGAGACGTCGTCGTCCCGTTGCCGGCCGTGGCCGCGGCCAAGCAGGTGCCGCCCGCCCCGCCGCGACGCCGCCCGCGGGCCGGCGGTCAGCCCTCGTAGCTGTCCGGCAGTTTCCGCAGGGCCCACAGGGGCGAGAACAGCACCGGCGCCGCGGCAAGCGCGGAACCGGCCGCACCGATCCACAGGGTAGGCACCAACCCGATGGTTCCGCCGAGCAGGCCCGCCAGCAGCCCGGAGAGCGGCAACACGCCGTACACCACGAAGCGGATCGACGCGTTCATCCTCCCGAGCAGCCGCGGCGGGCAGACCCGCTGGCGCATCGTCACCTGCATCACGTTGTAGACCAGGGAGCAGAAGGAGACGCCGGCCTCGCCGACGATCAGCAGGAACAGTGCCGAGGCGGTGTCCGGCATCAACACCGACAACGGCATCGCCGCCAGGAAGACCGCCGAGGCAACGCTGGCCAGCGGAATCAGGGCCCCCTCGCCGGTCAGCTTCGCCAGCCGGGGCGCCGCCACCGCTCCCAGCAGCCCGCCGGCCGCGGCGACCGAGTAGACCAGCCCCAGCGCGGCCGGGCCCAGACCCAGTTCGCGCAGCACCAGGATGGGAAACAGCGTGAAGGCCAGTCCGGCGAAGAAATTTGTCAAACCCGTGCACGCGGCTATCCGGCTGATCAGCGGGTGCCGGACCACGAAGCCGAGCCCTTCCCGGATTTCCACCGCGAGCGGCCTCCGGCCGTGCCGCGGAGCAGGCACTTCCCGGTCCGAGGTGCGGACCAGGAACAGGGCCGAGAACAGGTAGCCGAGCGTATCCGCCAGGAACAGCAGCGGAGCCGCCATCACCTGCAGCAGGCCGCCGCCCGCGGCGGGTCCGCCCATCCTCGCCAGCTGCGCGGTGCTCTCCAGCTTGGAGTTCGCCGACGACACCTGGTCGCCGCGCACCAGGACCGGGATGTAGCTCTGGTAGGCCACGTCGAAGAACACCGTTGCGCAGCCGAGCACGGCCGCCACCGCGTACAGGTGCCACATCTGCAGCACGCCCGCCCACCACAGCAGCGGCACGGACAGCATCGCGGCGGCACGGACCAGGTCGGCCGTGATCATGACCCGCCGTTTGAGCCAGCGGTCCACCCAGGCCCCCGCCGGCAACCCGATCAGCAGAAAGGCGGCGGTGGCGCTGGCATTGAGGACACCCACCTGGAATTCGCTGGCCCCGAGCACGGCCACGGCGAGCACCGGGACGGCCAGCTGGCCGACCTGGGCCCCGACCTGGCTGAGCGCCTGAGCCGACCAGAAGGTGCGGAAGTTCCGGTCCCGCCATAACGACGGCGGTGCCCCGCCCGGGTGGGCGGCGCCGGCTGCCGGGGCGGTTCCGGAGGCCCCGGGCGCGGGTAGCTGGGTCACAGGTCACAGTCTCGGGTAGCGATTGGGGAAAGTCAATCATTAGGTGCCCGGTGTCGTATGCTGGAGACATGCCTACGGATCAGGACCTGCAAGCCGCCGGGCGGGCGCTCAGCTCCCCGGTACGGCTGCGCATTCTCCGGCTCTGCCTCCACCGGTCCCGGACCAATAAAGAGATCGCGGAGCTGCTCGGCCTGAATCCGGCCACCTCGCTGCACCACGTGCGCACACTGCTCAACACCGGCTTTCTGGAGGCCGAGGAACCGCGGAAGGGCAACCGGGGGGCCAAGGAAGTCCCCTACCGCGCCACCCGGATGTCCTGGGGCGCGAAGATGCCGGACGCGGCACCGGTGCTGGTGGAGACCTTCCTGCAGGAAATCGACGGCCTGGCCCCGGACGAGATCGAAACCACGCGGATGGGCATTAAGCTCAACGACGCGCACCGCCAGGAGATGCTGGCGAAGATCCGCGCAATTTTCGAGGAATACGCGATGTTGCCCGCCGACGAGGACGGGACTGCTACCTCAATCTTCATGGCGCACCATCTGGACCAGACGGCGAATTGACGCCCCGCGCGCGGGCGGGGCCGGTCAGGCGCCGGCCCGCCGCGGCTTGAGCGCCCAGGCGCAGACCAGCAGCGCCACGATGGTGGCGAAAACCAGCCCGATCATCCAGATCCGCCCCGCCACGGCGATCGGCAGTTCCACCGCCGCCGTGGTTCCCGTGACGATCAGCGGCTCGCCGCCGGGAGCCATCGCCATCAGCCCGACGAGGACGTAGGAGAGGACGCCCGTCAGGCCGGCCATCAGGACGTTATGCGTCTTGAGTCCGGCCCAGACCATCACCGCCAGGGCGAACAGCAGGGCTGCCGCGGCGCCCCACGGATACCCGGACTCCCCGGCATAGAGAATCTGCGAGTGCAGGGCCGTCCCCGCCACCGCCGTCGCCACCGCCCCGAAGACGGCCGTGCCCCACCCGTGGAAGGCGGGACTCCGCCGTCGTGCCGCGCGCCGTTCGGGGCCCTGCCCGGAAACAGCGGAAGGCAACCCGCCGCGGTCTCCGGCGGGTTGCCTCTGCTCTGTCATAGGGTCCAGTTTATGCCCGGGCGCGCGCCCGGGCGGCCTTGAGCCGCTCGTTGGCGTCCAGGACCACCTTGCGGATACGGATCGACTCCGGGGTGACCTCAACGCACTCGTCCTCGCGGGCGAATTCGAGGGACTCCTCCAGGGTCAGGTTCCGCGGCGGGGTGAGGTTCTCGAAGCTGTCGGAGGAAGCGGCACGCATGTTGGTGAGCTTCTTCTCCTTCGTGATGTTCACGTCCATGTCGTCAGCGCGCGAGTTCTCGCCCACGATCATGCCTTCGTAGACCTCCGAGGTGGGCTGGACGAAGAAGGAGCCGCGTTCCTGCAGGTTGATCATCGCGAAGGGCGTGACCACGCCGGCCCGGTCGGCCACCATCGAACCGTTGGTGCGGTACTCGATCGGCCCGGCCCACGGCTCATAGCCCTCGGAGATGGACGCGGCGATGCCCGCGCCCCGCGTTTCGGTCATGAACCGGGTGCGGAAACCGATCAGGCCGCGGGCCGGAACGATGAACTCCATCCGGACCCAGCCGGTGCCGTGGTTGGCCATGTTGACCATCCGGCCCTTGCGGGCGGCCAGCAGCTGCGTGACGGCACCGAGGTACTCCTCGGGCACGTCGATGGTCATGTGCTCCATCGGCTCGTGCACCTTGCCGTCGATGGTCTTGGTGACCACCTGGGGCTTGCCCACGGTCAGCTCGAAGCCCTCGCGGCGCATCTGCTCCACCAGGATGGCCAGTGCCAGCTCGCCGCGGCCCTGGACCTCCCAGGCATCCGGGCGTTCGGTCGGCAGCACCTTCAGCGAGACGTTGCCCACCAGTTCCTTGTCCAGCCGGTCCTTGACCTGGCGGGCGGTGACCTTGGCGCCCTTGACCTTGCCGGCCAGCGGCGAGGTGTTGATGCCGATGGTCATCGAGATGGCCGGGTCGTCCACCTTGATCAGCGGCAGCGGCTGCGGGTTCTCGGCGTCGGTCAGGGTCTCGCCGATGGTGATGTCCTCGATGCCGGCGACGGCGACAATCTCGCCCGGGCCGGCGGATTCGGCCGGCACGCGCGTCAGTCCCTTGGTGGCCAGCAGTTCGGAGATCCGGACGTTCTTCAGCTGGCCGTCCTGGCGGGCCCAGGCCACGGTCTGCCCCTTCTGCAGGGTGCCGTTGTAGATGCGCAGCAGCGCCAGGCGGCCCAGGAACGGGGAGGCGTCAAGGTTGGTCACGTGGGCCTGCAGCACGCCCTCGGGGTCATAGGACGGGGCCGGCACGTGCTCCATGATGGTGGCGAACAGCGGCTCCAGGTCCTCGTCTTCCGGCAGGGTACCGTCGGCGGGCTGGGTCAGCGAGGCCCGGCCGGCCTTGCCGGAGGCGTAGACAACGGGAACGTTGAGGACGGCGTCCAGGTCCAGATCGGGGACTTCGTCGGCAAGGTCCGAGGCCAGGCCCAGCAGCAGGTCCATCGCCTCGGCAACGACGGCGTCGATGCGGGCGTCCGGGCGGTCGGTCTTGTTGACCACCAGGATGACGGGGAGCTTGGCGGCCAGCGCCTTGCGCAGCACAAAACGGGTCTGCGGCAGCGGGCCCTCGGAAGCGTCAACCAGCAGAACCACGCCGTCCACCATGGACAGGCCGCGCTCCACCTCGCCGCCGAAGTCGGCGTGGCCGGGAGTGTCGATCACGCTGATGGTGATGGTCTCGCCCTGGGCGGCCGGGCCGGAGTAGAACACGGTGGTGTTCTTGGCCAGGATGGTGATGCCCTTTTCACGTTCCAGTTCCCCGGAGTCCATGACGCGCTCTTCGGTTTCGCCGTGGCTGGAGAAGGCACCGGTGTGCTTCAGCATGGCATCCACGAGGGTGGTCTTCCCGTGGTCGACGTGGGCTACGATCGCGACGTTGCGAAGGTCGCTGCGGACGGCGCTCTGCGTCGATGCGGTGGTTTCAGACATGCGGGATTACTCTTCCGTGGATTACATGGAACCTGGGCCTAATATCGGACAGCCAGCGCCGTGCCCGGATGCGGGTAGGCACTCCATTGTAATCCGCAACGCCACTCATGGCCTAACGGGGCCCCGGACCCCGGGCCGGCGACGGGGCCGGAATCCCGTGTCAGGCCACCTCCGGCGGCAACTCCAGGCTCGCGCCGGGAATGGCGGCCAGCAGCTCCTGCGTGTACCGCTGCTGCGGAGAATCGAAGACGCCGTCCGTGGTGCCGGCCTCCACCACCCTGCCCTTTTCCATCACGGTGACGTGGTCGGCGATCTGCCTGACCACGGCCAGGTCGTGCGTGATGAACAGGTAGCTCAGCCCCAGGTCCTGCTGCAGGCCCGCCAGCAAGTCCAGGATCTGGGCTTGGACCAGCACGTCCAGCGCGGAGACGGCCTCGTCGCAGATCACGACCTCGGGATCCAGGGCCAGCGCACGCGCGATGGCGACCCGTTGGCGCTGGCCCCCGGAGAGCTCGTTCGGGAACCGGCGCATGGCGGACGCCGGAAGCGCCACCTGGTCCAGCAGCCGCCGGACCTTGGCTTCACGGCTCTTGCGGTCGCCGATGTTGTGCACGCGCAGCGGCTCCTCGATGGTGCGGAAGATGTTGTACATGGGGTCCAGCGATCCGTAGGGATCCTGGAAGATCGGCTGGACCCGCCGACGGAAGGCCAGCAGTGCCTTGGCGTTGAGCCCGGTCATGTCCACGCCGTCGAAGACAATGCGGCCGCTGGTCGGCGACTCGAGGTTCAGGACCATCTTTGCCACCGTGGACTTGCCGGATCCCGACTCCCCCACCACCGCCATCGTGGTTCCGCGCTTGATATTGAAGGACACATTGTCCACGGCGGTGAAGTCGGTGGACTTCCCAAACCCGCTGCGCAGTTTGAAGACCTTGGTCAGGTCCTTGACCTCGATGACATTGTCCGTGGCTTGGGCCTCCTGGCCGACCGGGGCCAGCAGTTCCGTGGTTTCGATGCCGGCGGCCTTCGCCGACTGGATCCGCCGCGAGGCCAGGGACGGCGCGGACTCGACCAGCCGCCGGGTGTAGGGGTGGCGCGGGTTCTGCAGTATCTGCAGGGCAGGACCCGACTCCACCACCCGGCCCTTGTACATCACCACCACCTTGCGGGCACGTTCGGCGGCCAGGCCCAGGTCATGCGTGATCAGCAGGACGGCGGTGCCAAGGTCCCGGGTCATCGATTCCAAGTGGTCCAGGATCTGGCGCTGCACCGTCACGTCGAGGGCCGAGGTGGGTTCGTCGGCAATCAGCAGCCGCGGCCGGCACGACAGGCCGATGGCGATCAGGGCGCGCTGGCGCATGCCGCCGGAAAACTCGTGCGGGAACTGCCGTGAACGGCTGGCGGCATCGGGCAACCCCGCCTCGGCCAGCACTTTGGCCACCGCGGCGTTATCGGACCGGAGCCCGTTGGCGCGCAGCGTTTCCCTGACCTGGAAGCCGATCTTCCACACCGGGTTGAGGTTGGACATGGGGTCCTGGGGCACCATGCCGATCGAATTGCCGCGCAGTTCCACGATCCGCTGGCTGCTGGCGCCGGCCAGGTCTTCCCCGGCGAAGACGATCTGCCCGCCGGAGACCCGGCCGTTCTCCGGGAGCAGGCCGATGGCCGCCAGCGCGGTGGTCGACTTGCCCGAGCCTGATTCGCCCACTATCGCCACGGTCTCCCCCGGCATGACGGTCAGGTGGGCGTCTTTGACCGCTTCCACGTCGCCGGTGGACGTTCGAAACGTAATCGCCAGGTCTTTGATCTGCAGCAGGGGCGCGGCGCCGTCGACTTCGCGGATGTGCGTCATCGCTTCCTCGCCTTCGGGTCAAGGGCGTCCCGGAGGGCGTCGCCGAGCATGATGAAGCTCAGCACGGTGACCGACAGCGCCAGTGCCGGCCAGAGCAGGCTGGCCGGGTTGGAGCGCAGCGACACCTGGGCCGCGGAGATGTCATTGCCCCAGGACATCACGTCGGGCGGCAGCCCAATGCCCAAAAAGGACAGGGTGGCCTCGGCCACGATGAAGATCCCCAGGTTCACGGTCACCACCACGATGACGGGCGCCAGCGAGTTGGGAATGACGTGTTTGACCAGCGCGGCAAGCCTGGAGACGCCCAGCGACCGGGCCGCCGTGACGAAGTCGGCGTTCCGCACGGAAATGACAGCGCCCCGGGTGATGCGGGCCACCTGCGGCCAGCCGAAGACCACCAGCGTGATGACCACCGTCCAGACGTTGCGGTTGGCCCGGAACAACGGCAGCTGCATGATGATGATGGCGCCGAGGATCAGCGGCAGCGCGAAGAAGACGTCGCCGATTCGGGCGATCACCGAGTCCAGCCAGCCGCCGTAGAACCCGGCGACGGCGCCGAGCGTCCCGCCGATCAGCAGGGCGCCGAGCGTGGCGAAGATACCCACCGTCAGCGACGCCTGGGTCCCGTAGATGATGCGCGAATAGACGTCGCAACCCTGCTTGGTGAACCCCAGCGGGTGCCCGGGCGCCGGTCCGCCGTCGGAATTGGCCAGCAGGCAGTTTTGCGCCGGCGGCGTCTGGGTGAAAATCCACGGGAAGAGCGCCACGACGATGACCAGCACCAGCAGCAGCGCCGAGATGATGAAGAGCGGCTGCCTCCGCAGGTTCCGCCAGGCTTCGGCCCACAGGCTCAGCGGCTGGACATCCTCGTCGACCTTGTCAGTCGCCAGCAGCGGCGTTTCGTCCAGCGGCGCCACGAAATGCTCGATGGCCTGGTTGTCGCGTTCCAGCGGTTCTCTAGGCATAACGGATCCTCGGGTCGAGCCAGGCATAGAGCACGTCCACCAGCAGGTTGGCCAGGATGTACACGAGCACGAGCACGCTGACGATGGACACGATGGTGGGGCCCTCGCCCCGCAGCACCGACTGGTACAGGCGCTGGCCGACGCCGGGGACGTTGAAGATGCCCTCGGTCACGATCGCCCCGCCCATCAGGGCTCCGAGGTCGGCGCCCAGGAACGTCACGACCGGGATCATCGAGTTCCGCAGGATATGCACGACGACGACGCGCGGCCGGGACAATCCCTTGGCCATTGCGGTGCGCACGTAGTCGGCGTTCATGTTCTCGATGATGGAGGTTCGGGTCAGGCGCAGCACGTAGGCCAGCGACACCAGGCCCAGCACGACGGCGGGGAGTATCAGGTCGGACCAGCCCGCCTGGGCGCCGACCGTGGGTCTGGCCCAGCCGAGCTTGACGCCGACGAGGAACTGCAGGACGAAACCGAGGACGAAAATCGGGATGGCGATGACGATCAGCGAGGCGACCAGCACGGTACCGTCAAACATCCGGCCCTTCCGCAGCCCGGCGATCAATCCGAAGAGGATGCCGAAGACGGCTTCGAAGATCAGCGCGAGGATGGCGAGCCGGACCGTGACCGGGAAGATTTGGGCGAGCACCTCGGCGACGGGCCTGCCGGAGAAGTCGTTGCCGAGGTTGAAGGTGACGAGGTTTTTCAGGTAGAGGACGTACTGGATGAGGAACGGCTGGTCCAGGTTGTACTGCGCCCGGAGCTGGGCGGCCACGGCGGGGTTGACGGCCCGGTCGCCGAACAGGGCCTGGATGGGATCGCCCGGCAGCGAAAAAACGAGGAAATAGACCAGGAACGTGGCGCCGAAGAACACCGGGATCATCTGCAGGAAGCGGCGGAGAATGTACCAGAGCACTAGCTTCCTCCTTGCGCCCGGCGTGCCGCCAAGTGATGGATCATCAATCCTGCCTCTCGGTGGGATCGGGAGCTGGGGCGCGTTGCGGGGGCCCGGCCGCGGCCAGGCCCCGCAACGCCCGGGGTCACTTGCCGGTGATCTGGTGGTAGATCGGCACCCCGTTCCAGGCGGTGTCCACGTTCTCAACGACGGAACTCCAGCCGACCTGCCGGACCTGGTACCACAGCGGGATGGCGGGCAGGTCCCGCATCAGGATCTCCTGCGCCTCGTTGAAGATCTGGTTGCCCTCTTCCGGCGTGGCCGCACCCAGCCCGTCACGCAGCTTCTGGTCGAATTCCTTGTTGGAGTAGTCGCCGTCGTTGGAACCCGCTCCGGTGCCGTACAGCGGCCCGAGGAAGTTGTACAGCGACGGGTAGTCGGCCTGCCAGCCGGCACGCGCGGCGCCGGTCATTTCCTTCGCCGTGACCTTGGTCCTCAGCTCGGGGAAGGTGGCGTACGACTCGAACTGGGCGTCGATGCCGAGCACGTTCTTCAGGCCGTTGACGACTGCTTCGATCCATTCCTTGTGCCCGCCGTCGGCGTTGGAAGCGATGGTGAACGTCCTGTCGCCCCACGGTTCGATCTTGTCGGCTTCCGCCCACAGCCGCTTGGCCTCCTCCTCGTTGTACTGCAGCACTTCGTTGCCGGGGATGCTGTCGCTGTAGCCGGTGAGCACGGGGGCGGTGAACTCGGTGGCCGGCTGCCGGCCGCCCTGGAAGATCACCTGGGTGATCTCGTCCCGGTTGATCGCCATGGAGATGGCCTGCCGCCGCAGCTGGCCGGCCTCGCCGGTCCATTCGTCCAGGTACTGGGGAATGACGATGGTCTGGTTGCCGGCATACGGCTTTTCCAGCCAGCGGCCCTCGCCGAGGTCGGTCTTGAAGTTTGCCAGGGCGCTCGGCGGGATGGTGTCGAGCACGTCCAGGTTGTCCGAGAGCAGGTCCTGGTAGGCCGCCTCGAAGGACGAATAGAACTTGAAGGTGATCCCGCCGTTCTGCGGGGTCCGGGTGCCCTGGTAGTCCGGGTTCGGCACCAGTTCGATCTGCACGTCGTGCTGCCACGCGCCGTCGCCGCCCAGCATGTAGGGACCGTTCCCGACCGGGTTCTCCCCGAAGGCCTCCATGTCCTCGAAGGCCACGGGCGGCAGCGGCACGAACGCCGTGTAGCCCAGGCGCAACGGCCAGTCGGATTCGGGCTGGCTCAACGCCACGGTGAAGGTCGTGTCGTCGACGACCTTGAGCCCGGACATCTCCTTCGTGGTCGCGCCCTCGGAGCTGACCTCGTCGTATCCTTCGATGCTTTCGAAGAAATAGGCACTCAGCTGGGCGTTCTCGACGGCGGCACCGTAGTTCCAGGCGTCCACGAAGGAACTGGAGGTGACCGGGTCGCCGTTGGTGAACGTCTGGTCCGGCTTCAGGGTGATCGTGTAATTCTGCGAGTCCTCGGTCTCGATGGATTCCGCCACCTCATTGACCGGTTTGCCCTCGGGATCGTAGCTGATCAGCCCCTCGAAGATGAGGTCCACCACGCGGCCGCCGCCGACCTCGTTGGTGTTGGTGGGGACCAGCGGGTTCTGCGGCTCCGTGCTGTTGGCCGTGATCACCGCCTCGGCGTTGCCGCCGCCGGCCTCCGTGCCGCCGCCACCATCGCCGCCCCCACAGGCCGTGACCGCGAGCGCTGCTGCGGCTGCCAGTCCAACCAGCCGGGATGTTCGAGCGAAACGCATGCCGCCTCCTCAGGTACCGTGCTCCATCCGGCGGCTTGTGACGCCGGACCTTTCCGCGCCGGCATGGATCTCGGCCGCGCAGGCTCAGGTGGCACCAGCATATGCGCCAACTGTGACGCTGATAACAGGCCGTGCTTCCAATTGGGTTGCAATTTGGTGAAAAGGGATGCTAAAGCGGCCGCTGCCGACGTTCCGGGCCCGGCGGCCCGAAACGAACGCTCTCCGGGCGACGGCGACGGACCGGTCTCGGTCCGCTCAGGACAGCTCGGCGAGCTTTGCTTTCCAGTAGGCACGCCAGTGGTCGAGCTGCTCGGTCGACTCGAGCCGTTCATGCTGCACTCCCACCGAGGACTTGCCCGAAGGCTTCTCATAAATATGCACGCTGACCCGGGAGCCGTCGGCCAAGCCGCAGCGCCAGTACCGCCACTTGGCGGTGTCGCTCAACTCGGGTCCGCGAGTGACCGCGATGCCCGAGAATTCCTCCGCCGCACCCACCACGGCCACCCACTTGTTCCGCGCCTCATCCATGCTTCCGGTGACGGTCTTGCTCACCGAGGTTTGGAACTCCCCGTCGCAGTCCTGGCCGGGCTGGCGCCGGCCGATCTGCTGTTCGTAGGCGACGGTGGCCGTCTGCGCCCACCAGCCGTCCGCGAGCCCCGACTCGTGCAAGGCAGCGGCGATCTCCTTGTGGCTGAGTTCCTTGGCGTTAATTCCGGCCAAGTACTCCTCCACTTCGGCCCAACTGACGCCGATGCCCTTTTCGATCGCCTCGATATTCATGCTGCGTACCACTAACACTCCTGGATTGCGCGATGACCGGCGGCACCGTCGCGGCAGCGCACCGGTCAGGGGCGGCTGAGCCCCCGCCGCCATTTCATCATGGGCGGGGGCTCGGCACTGTGGATGGCGGGCTTGCGGGTCTGTCAGTCGCCGGCGGCCAGCAGCTGGGCGCGCAGCTCGCGGCGCTCGCGCTGCTTTTCCGGATCGGGCAACGGCACTGCCGCCAGCAGCCGCTGGGTGTACACTTCCTGCGGGTTGCGCAGGATCTCGTCCCGGGTGCCCTGCTCAACGATCCGGCCGTGGCGCATCACGCAAATGCGGTCCGCGAGCACGTCGATGACGGCCAGGTCGTGGGTGACGAACAGGCAGGCGAAGCCCAGTTCCTGTTGCAGGTTCTGGAACAGGTCCAGCACGGTGGCCTGGACCGACACGTCCAGCGCGGAGGTGGGTTCGTCCGCCACCATCAGTTTCGGCTCCAGCGACAGTGCCCGGGCGATGCCCACGCGCTGCTTCTGGCCACCGGAAAGTTCGTGCGGATAGCGGTTGCGGTACGCGCGCGGCAGCTCCACCTGGTCCAGCAGCGCCTCGATCTTCCGCTGCAGGGCGGCACCCTTGGCGACGCCGGCGAGGTACATCGGTTCGCCGATGCTCTCGCCGATCGGCAGCCGGGGGTTCAGCGAGGACGACGGGTCCTGGAACACCATGCCCACGTGGCGGCGCAGCGCGTGCAGCTGCTTGGGCCGGGCGCCGGCGATCTCGTGGCCCACCACCCGCAGGGAGCCCTCCGCGACGGGCAGCAGTCCCACGGCGGCGCGGCCAATCGTGGTCTTGCCCGATCCGGATTCTCCGACCAGCCCGACCACCTGTCCCGGATAGATGGACAGGTTGGCCCCCTCCACGGCGCGGAAGGCGGGCACCCGGCCCTGTTTCGGATATTCGATGGCCACATTGGTCAGCTGGAGCACCGGGTCGCCCTTGGCCGATTCATGGCGTGAGTGCGCCAGGGCTTCGGCGTTTTCGCGTTCGCGCCGCTGCAGCTCGGTCTCGTCGATGCTCAGCGAGACCCCGGTGGCGGCGGCCAGCGCCGCCGTGAGGTCGACTTCCGTTCCGTCCTCGGGGCGCCCGCCCAGGTGCGGCACGGCGGCCAGCAAGGCCTGCGTGTATTCGTGCCGGGGGTTGTTGAAGATTTCCAACGCGGTGCCGGCCTCCACGATGCGGCCTCGGCGCATCACGGCGATCTTGTCGGCCAGGTCGGCGACCACGCCCATGTCGTGGGTGATCAGCACGATGGCGCTGTCCAGTTTGTTGCGCAGGTTGCGCATCAGGTCCAGGATTTCGGCCTGGACGGTAACGTCCAGGGCGGTAGTGGGCTCATCGGCGATCAGCAGTTTGGGGTCGCAGGAGAGCGACTGGGCGATCATGGCGCGCTGGCGCTGGCCGCCCGACAGCTGGTGCGGGTAGGACCGGAAGGCCTTTTCCGGGTCGGGCAGCTCGACGAGCTCCAGCAGCCGCAGTGCCCGCTTCTTCGCCTCGCTGGGCGAGATGGCATAGTGCAGCCGCAGCGTTTCCACGATCTGGAACCCGATGGTGTACACCGGGTTCATCGCCGTCATGGGTTCCTGGAAGATCACGGCGACGTCCTTGCCGCGCACCTGCCGGAGCTTGGCGCTGCTGAGGCCCAGGATCTCCCGGCCGTTGAGCTTGACGCTTCCGGTGGCACGGCTGTTGGCCGGGAGCAGGCCCAGCAACGCCATCGAGCTGGCGCTCTTGCCGGAACCGGATTCGCCCACGATCGCCAGGACCTCGCCGGCCTTGACATCGTAGGTGAGGCCAATCGCGGCCGGCACCCACTCCTTGTCCACGCCGAAATCCACGCTGAGGTTGGTGACCTCCAGGACGGGTGGTGTTCCGCCGGCCGTCTCCAGTTTTCCTGCCGGCAGCGTCGGATCGATGATTTCAGTCATAGCTGGTCTTTCCCTTCCAACCTGTCGCAGTTGGTTGTGGCTACTGGAGAACCGGTACCCGGTCCTGAAACTATGGGGGCATGACAACGTCTGCTGCCGCCGGCACCACGGTCTTCCGTCCGCGCTCCGCGACCTGGTTCACGGGAAGCGTCTGGGCGATCGTGGCGGTCAGCCTGGCGTCCTCGGTGCTGACCCACGGCCCGGGCAGCCTGCTCGTCTCCTGGCCGCTGCTCGCTATTGCCTATCTGACCTGGTGGCTGGCCTGGTATCCCGCCGTCGTTATCGACGACGACGGCGTGGTGTTGCGCAACCCGGTGCGGACCGTCTCCGTGCCCTGGGGAGCCCTGGCGACGGTGGACACCAAGTATGCGCTGACGTTGGTTACCCCGCACGGCAAGTACACCTCGTGGGCGGCACCGGCTCCCGGCATGTTCGGCGTCCACCGCGCCCGCGCCGATCACGTCCAGGGGCTTCCGGAGACCACCTACGGGCCGGCGCAGTCGGTCCGCCCCGGCGATCTCGCGAACACCGATTCCGGGGCAGCCGCGTACTACGTCCGCAAGCGCTGGGCGGAGCTGCTGGCTGCTGGCAGCATCAGCATCGGAGATGCCGACAACGTCCCGGTGGGACGGACACCGAACTGGGCGGTCCTCGCCGTCGGGACGGCGCTCGCGGTACTCAGCGTCGTAACGCTGGCCCGCTGAGCCGGGCCTCACGGGGCCGGGCAGGCGATGGGTGCCCATCCTAGACACCCGTCGTCGCGGTGGTTCCGGTCTCGGGGTGCGCGGAAACCGCTGCCGCCTTCGCCCGCTTGGCATTGAACTTCTTCTGCCGCGGGTCGAACGCGTCGCGCAGTCCGTCGCCGATGAAGTTGATGCACAGGCAGATGGCCACGATGAACATGCCCGGCCACCAGAACAGCCACGGGCGGGTCTGGAACGCTTCCTGGTTCTGGCTGATCAGCAGGCCCAGCGAGACGTCCGGTGCCTTCACGCCCAGGCCCAGGTAGGACAGGCTGGTCTCCAGCAGGATCGCCGCCGACATGCTCAGGGTCACCGAGACGATGATGACGCCCACGGCATTCGGCAGGATGTGCTTGAAGATGATCCGGGCGCTGGAGGCGCCGGCGATCCGTGCGGCGTCGACGAATTCGCGCTCGCGCAGGGACAGGAATTCCGCCCGGACCAGTCGGGCCAGGCCGGTCCAGATCACGCAGCCGACGAACAGGCCCAGGAAATACGGCTGGATGCCGGGCCCGACGGCCCGCCCGGCGACTTGGCCGAGCACCGCCGCGATGATGATCAGCGGGATGACGATGACGACGTCGGTCAGCCGCATCAGCACCGCTTCGACCCAGCCGCGGAAGTAGCCGGCGAGTGCGCCGATGACCACCCCGATGGCGCCGCCGACCAGGCCGATGATGAACATTACCGCCACGGAGATCTGGATGCCGCGCATGGTCTGGGCGAAAGTATCGCGGCCCAGCCGGTCCTGTCCGAACGGATGTTCGCCCAGGCTGAAGGGGAAAAGCTGCAGGGTGGGCGCTCCCGAGTTCACCATGTCGTTGACGCCGTTGTGCGTGTACTTCCACCAGCCGGGCAGGCCGAACATCCCGCTGGACGAATAGGCGATCAGCAGGATCAGGCCAAAGACCACCAGGCTGACGACGGCTGCCGTGTTGCCGATGAAGCGCCTGCGGACGATCTGGCCCTGGCTGAGGCCGGCCTTGTTCTCGTTGGTGGCTGCGACGGGTTTCGTTGCTGTGGCGCTCATGCCTTTACCCTCACTCGCGGATCAAGCGCGGAGTAGACCAGGTCCGCGACAAGGTTGAACACCAGTGCCAGGATGCCGGTGATGAGGAAGACACCCATCACCGGATTCGGGTCGACCCTTTGCAGCGCCTGGATAAACAGCTGCCCCATGCCGGCGAAGGCGAACACCTGCTCGGTGATCACCGCGCCGCCGATCAGCCCGCCGATATCGAAGGCGACGATCGTGGCGATCGGAATCAGCGCGTTGCGGAACGCGTGGCGCATGACCACGGTGCGCTCGCCCAGGCCCTTGGCCCGGGCGGTGCGGATGTAGTCCATGTTCATGATCTCCAACATCGACGACCGCGAGTAGCGGCTGTACGACGCCAGGGAAATCAGCAGCAGCGCGACGGTGGGCAGCAGCAGGTGGGTGAACGTGTCGAGGCCGTGGACCCAGTAGTCGCCCTTCAGGTTCGGCGTTTCCGAGCCGATGGTGGCGATGGGCCGCTGGTTGACACGCCCGTTGGTGAAGTAGGTGGGCCATGCCTGCATGAAGCGGTCGAGCGCGATGAGGCATCCGACCAGGAAGGAGGTTATCGCCGCGGCATTCATGCTCTGGCGGCGGTCATAGCCGCCCATCAACCAGCCGACCGCGAGCCCGACCAGGACGGCGGCAAGGGCCAGCAGGAAGATCATCAGCCCGGTGGCCTGGGCCAGGAGCGGCTGGATCGGGAAGTAGATGATCACGCCGATGCCGACGCTGATGAGCGCAGAGTAGAGCGCCTTGCGGTTCTTCAGGCCCGCGGCCAGCAGGGTGATGCCGAAGGCGATGCCGACGCCGCTGATGGCGATAACCGCCAGGCCGAGCCCGGGAGTCTTGAACCACTGGGTGACCGACAGACCCCAGAACACTGCGGCAGCCAGCAGGAAACCGATTCCGGCGGCGCCCAGTTTCCGTTTGTAGCTGCCGTTGGCGCAGACGAACCACACGGCCGCGCTGACCAACCCGATGATGAGGATGGATTGCAGCGGTATGTCGGGATTTTTCAGGAAGTTATTGAATCCAATGGCACCGAATTCTTTCAGCAGGACGGCTACCCAGAAAACGGGAAGTGAAAAGAATAGGAACGCCATGAAGGTGATGCCGTAATCCAGGGCGCTGTACTGGCGCAGTGCCGAAACAATGCCCAGGGAAACACCAATGATGATGGCGAGGACTGTTGCCGCCGTGACCAGCAGGATGGTCATGCCCATGGCCCGGCCCAGTTCGACGGTGACCGGCTGGCCGTTGACGGCATAGCCCAGGTCGCACTGCGCCACGAACGGGACGACGCACTTGGCGGCGCCCGCCAGCCAGCCGAAGTACCGGATGGGTGCCGGTGTGCCCAGGTCGAGCAGCGCGATGCGCTGCTGCATGAGCTGCTCCTTGTTCGCGGCGTTGCTTTCCCGGAGGTCGTGCAGGGGATCACCCGACAGCGCCGTCAACTGATAGACCAGGAAAGAGGCACCTAGGAGAATGAGCACGGCGGTGAATAACCGCCGCACAATGTAGGTCACCATAGCGTTTTTAACCTCGTTGGTATGTGTCTGCGGATCTTGTGGATCCGGCATTTTCACAGTGAGTGTAATGCAGGTTACACACGAGCGGAATTTGGGAAATCCCAATCACTTATGCGGGCAAATCCGGTGGTAAATGGCGCAAGGCGCCGGGACCGTGGTACTCAAGGTCCCGACGCCTTGCATGCTATCTGCCGAGGAACAGGCGGGGCGGTTACTTAACCTTCCACTCCCAGAAGTTCCACCAGACGCCGGTCTGGTTCGGCATGTACTTCACACCGTCGATCCGCTCGCTGTTGTAGGCATCGATGCCGACCGGCTGGAACAGTGGCAGGCCGTAGAACGAATCCCAGACGATCTTGTCGATCTGCTTGATGAGTTCGTCCTGCTTCTCCGGCTCCGTGGTGACGATCAGCTCGTCCATCAGGGCGTCGGCTTCCTTGCTCGAGAAACCGTTGTAGTTGGAGTCGGCCTTGGTGCGGAAGATCTGCGGCACGCCGCTGACGCCCACGCCCGGGGAGATCCAGCCGAAGATGGTGGCATCGTAGGTGCCGCCGCCCAGGGCCGAGCCCCAGTCGGAGCCGCCCAGGCCGCCGTCGACGATCTTGAAGCCGGCCTTGGAGGCGGATTCCTCGATCAGCGTGAAGGCGTCCACGCGGTTGGGGTTGTCCTTGTTGTACATGATCCGGACCTCGGGCGTGGCGCCGGCCAGCAGCTCCTTGGCACCCTCGATGTCGGCTTCCTGGTAGTTCTCGGAGCCGTTGTTGGCGGCGGAGTCCTCGTACCCGGCCTGCGCCGGCACGAAGAACTGGGAATCCAGCGGCTTGGCCTCCGGATCCAGCGGAGCCATCAGGCGGTCGACGATGGCCTTGCGCGGCACGGCCTTCATGAACGCTTCGCGGACGTTGGCTTCCTTGAAGACGCCCGAGAAGTTCAGGTCGATGTGGTCATAGGAGAGCTGCTCGCCGCGGTTGACGGTCACGCCCTCCAGCCCTTCGAGCAGTTCCACGGTGTCGGCGGACGCCTGCGGGGCGATGATGTCCACTTCGCCGTTCTTCAGCGCCTGGACCTGATCCGGAGCGGCGCCGATGTAGCGGATGGTGATTTCCTCCACGTTCGGCATCGGTCCGAATTCGTAGGCCTCGTTGCGGACCAGGGTCATGGACTGATCAGGAGTGATGCTGTCCACGATGAACGGGCCGGTGGAGAGGTAGAGGCTGGCGTCCGACGGGAGGGTCTTGCTGTCGAAACCGGTGTTCCAGAAATCGGCGACGGCCTTGAGCTCTTTGTTCTCGGCCGGCTTGTCCGGGTTGCCCTTGGGGCTCTCGCTGATCAGGTCGACCAGTGCCTGCTCGTCTGCCAGTCCGGCCTTCTCGGCCACCACGTGGGCCGGGCTGTCCAGGACCCCGTAGGAGATCTCCCAGTCGGCGAACGGCTTGGAGTACTTCAGCGTAATGGAGCGGCCGTCGTCGCTGATCTCGGGCTTGTCGGTCAGGCCCAGGCCGGAGGTGTCGCCGGCGTAGGAGAAGTAGGCAGTGCCCTTGTCGACTTCACCCTCGTCGTTGTAGGTGGCATCGTCGAAATGGCCGGAGTAGACGGCCCAGGCGAGCAGCAGGTCGCCGGCGTCGACCGGGTTGCCGTCCGACCAGGCGACGCCCTCGTTGACCGTGTACTTGATGGTCAGCGGGTCTTCGCTGACCTTCTCGTAGGTGCCGAATTCTTCGTTCTTGACCACGTTGAGTTCGTTGTCGATGTAGTTGAAGTCCGCATGGGTCAGGTACGAGATCTTCGAGTTGATATCGACGTTGCCGACGGCCGTGTCCGAGTTGAAGGAGCTGAAGGCGTTCACTTCAGCGACGCTGATGGAACCACCGGCTCCAGCCGCGGTGGAATCGCCTGTGCCCTCGGGGGAATTTCCGCCACCCGAAGTCGCGCAGGCGCTCAGGGCCAGGGCTGCAACAGCCGCGACCCCGATAGCTTTGGAAGTACGTCCGAAACGCATTCCGCCTCCTTGTTTCTGTCTTTGGAAGGTCCCCTGCAGTGCTGCAGGGGACGGACATAGACCGCGTCGCCTGAAGTTCAACGAGCTTCCCGCCGAACGTGGCATGTCTCACACGCAATAGAGCGTAAACCGGAACCCCTCGGCTTGGGTATAAAAACTTCGCTTCATATCCGGTTGTTACCGAGATGCAACCTTAAAGCCACGGGCCGCCACGGGGCGAAAACTTCGACCCCGGGCGGGAGTCGGGGCCGGATGCCCGGAAACACGGCGATCCCGGCCTGTGGGAGGGCTGGGGGCACCGCCGGAAACGGTTGCCTCAGACAAGTTTCAGTTATCGGCGGCTAACCGATTCGTGTCCGGGTCGCCGACCGCCGCGGCCCCTTAGCCCGTCGATTGGGCCCGACGCACGAGGGTCCGCTGGCCGGAGTCGAGCCGTCGTGTCCAACCGCGTGCGTCGAGGTGTTCGAGCAGCGGGATGGCCACCCGCCTGGTGGTGCCCAGAGCCCGGCGTGCCTCGCTGGCCGTGAAGGGCTCGGGCAGGCGGGCCAGTTCCCGCATCGCCAGGGCGGGCGCCTGCGGAAGCAGCACAACCCCGCCGGCAAACCGGAGCAGGCGCCCGCTGCGCTCGGCGGCGGCGAGTTCACGGTTGCCGAGACCCAGGGCCCTCAGCTCGTGGGCTTCGGGGGCGGCGAAGGGTTCGGATCTGAGGCGGCGCTCCAGCGTGCTGACCGCGTTCTCGGCGGCGCCGAGGCCGCCGTGCCGGCCTGGCAGCCGGACGTATCCGCCGACCTGTTCCAGCCCGGCCTCCCGGACGGCCGCGTCGAGAACCGCGTTTCCTGCCGGTCCGAGCAGGTCAACGGCGGCTCCGCGGGAGAGGCCGGCCGCCAGCGGGTCCCGCTCCCCCAGTTCCAGCACTGCGGCCCGAAGCCGCCGCCGCCAGTCGTCGAAGACGGTTGCGTGCACCCACCACTCGCCGAACGCCCGGACGTCGCTGGGGACCTTGTTGGGCGCCGAGACGCCCATCCGGCGGAGGTGTTCACTGCGGACGGCACCACGGCGGGCCACCTCGATGAGCGCGTCGCCGGCGGGAGGCATCGCCGTCAGGCTTTCGGCGCGCCTGGCGCTGTCCCCGCGGCGGTCGAGCGCGGGCGGGTCGACGTCGAGGACTTGGACTCCGGCCAGCACCGACCGGCTGCCGTCGGCCCGCAGCACCAGGCGGTCGCCGACCGCGAGCGGGAGCCGCCAGTCGAGGGTCAGCCGGGCGTGGTCCTCGTTGAACGGGCGCACCCGGCACGGCACGGCTGCGGTGCCGATGTGGGCGAGCAGGTGCCGCGGCCCGTCGGGGAACGCCGCGCCCATCGTGCGGCGGACGTCGATGCTGTCCACGAGGAGCCAGGCGTCTTCGGACAGGAGGACGTCGCCGCGACGGATGCCGCCGGCGGCCATGCCGCGCACATTGACGCCGACCCGGTTGCTCGGACCAATGGTCGGAAAGGCTTCGTTGCGGCTGTGCAGGCCCCGGACCGACACCGGCCGGAGGCTGCCGTGGCCCGCGAGCTGCAAGCGGTCGCCCACGGCCAGGCAGCCGGCTGTCAGCGTTCCGGTCACCACCGTTCCCGCGCCGCTGATCGTGAAGGATCGGTCGATCCACAACCGCACGCGGCCCGAGGGGTCGGTTGCGGGGAGGGAGGACAGGGTCGTATCCAGTACCTTGCGCAGCTCGTCGAGGCCGGCTCCCGTGACCGCGGACACGGCGACTGCCGGCGCGTCGCGCAGCCCGGTGCCCGCCAGCTCCGCCCGCACCCGCGCGAGGACCTCGTCGGCCCGGCCCGGGGCGCGGTCGCTGCGGGTCAGCACCACCAGCCCGTGGGTGATGCCCAGCGCCGCGACGGCGTCCCGGTGGTCGCTGGATTGGGCCTGCCAGCCTTCGTCCGCGGCGACGACGAAACATACGGCGGGAACGGGGCCGAGCCCGGCCAGCATATTGCCCAGGAACTTCTCGTGCCCGGGCACGTCCACGAGCGCCACGTCCCTGCCCGACGGGAGCACGGTCCAGGCAAAACCCAGGTCGATGGTCAGGCCGCGGCGCCGTTCCTCGGCCCAGCGGTCGGGCTCCATTCCGGTGAGCGCGCGCACGAGGGTGCTTTTGCCGTGATCGACGTGTCCCGCGGTGGCCACCACGAACATGTCAGGAGCCCGTGGTTCGCTGCTGGTCGTCGATATGCGCCAGCGCCGAGCGCACGGCGGCGGCGAGCCGCTCGTCGTCGGCCTCGGGCACGCAGCGCAGGTCCACCAGGCAGGCACCGCGGTGGACCCGGGGCAACACCACGGGGTCGCCCGTCCGCAGCCGTCGGGCGGCCGCTTCGGGCAGCCGGACG
>NZ_JBNHGE010000031.1:0-38193 GCF_059090935.1 Arthrobacter sp. Y3223166
GGCTTCCCGCAGCGTTGGGCCGTCGCGGACCACGCCGGCGGCGGCCGCCATCACGGCCTGGATCTGTTGCCGGGTGCACGCAGTGGTGTGGGCCGGCGCGTCCTGTCGGCCGGGGCGGGCCCCTGCACGCAACGGGCGGCCCGGCGGGGCCCCGACGTCCAGCGGGACGGCACCGAACACCGGCACGGCCTCCGGCCGGTCCAGCGCGCGCACGGCACGGCGGGCGAAAACCAGGCCTTCCAGCAGTGAGTTCGAGGCCAGCCGGTTGGCCCCGTGCACTCCGGTGCGGGCGACCTCGCCCACGGCCAGCAGCCCGGGCACCGAGGTCCGGCCGTCGTGGTCGGTCCGCACGCCGCCCATCCAGTAGTGCGAGGCCGGACGCACCGGCAGCGGTTGCCGCGTCCAGTCGAAGCCCAGGGAGCGGACGGTGGCGTCGATCATCGGGAACCTCGCCGCCAGGAAACCGGCGCCCTTCTCCCGCTCGAGTCCGGTGGCGTCAAGGAAGACCTGCGGCAGCAGCCCGTTGTCCTCCTGCAGCCGGAGCTGGTTGTGGATGCAGCGCGAGACCACGTCACGGGGCGCCAGCTCGGCGTCCGGATGCAGCGCCGGCATGAACCGCTCCCCCGCCGCATCCACCAGCACGGCGCCTTCGCCGCGTACCGCCTCCGAAATCATGAAGGCCCTGCCGCCGGTCGCCGCCGGGTCCAGCAGGGTGGGGTGAAACTGGATGAACTCAAGGTCAGCCAGGACCGCACCGGCTTCCCAGGCCAGCGCCACGCCGTCGCCGGTAGCGGCGGCGGGGTTGGTGGTGGCGGGGTACAGCTGCCCGGCGCCGCCGGTCGCGAGGATCACGACGTCGGTGTCCAGGTAGTCGGGCACCGCGCCTGCTCCCATGGGCATCAGCTCCACGCCCGCCACGCGCGCGCCGGCCGTGAGCAGCCGCCGCACCATCGTGTGCTCAAGGATCTCCAGCCGGCCCGCCTCCGCCGGGCCGCGGACCACGCGGATCAGCACTTCGGCGATGCCTGCCCCGGTGCGGTCACCGCCGGCATGCAGGATCCGCGGCGCCGAGTGGGCCCCTTCCAACCCGAGCGACAATTCACCGCCGTGCCGGTCGAAGTCCACGCCCCACTCTTCCAGGGTGGCGATTTCCGCCGCCGCACCTGCGCACAGCAGGCGCACGGCGCCGTCGTCGTTCATGAAGGCGCCGGCGGCGAGGGTGTCGGCGATGTGCGCCGCGACGGAATCGCCGGCCGCGGTTCCCTGCGCGGTGACAGCGGTGATTCCGCCCTGGGCGTGCCAGGTGTTGGACTCGGCCAGCCCGCCCTTGGTGATCAGGGTGACGGCCGTGTCCGGGCGTTCCGCGGCGAGCGCGGCGGCGTAGAGCCCGGCGATGCCGGACCCCACCACCGCCACGCGCCGGGCCGGTTCGAGGTTCACGGCCTGGCTGCCAGCATCCGTTCCAGCGCCACGCGGGCGGGAACGGCCACCGAATCGGGCACGGTGATCCGGTTGAGGACTTCACCGCCGGGCAGCTGGCCGGTTCCGGCGTAGGCTTCCAGCACCCAGGCCAGATAGCCCGGGTGAATCCGGTACATCGTGGAGCATGGACAGATCACCGGGTCGAGGCAGAAGATGGTGTGCTGCGGGTACTCGGCGGCCAGCCGGTTGACCATGTTGACCTCGGTGCCGATCGCGAAGACGGTCGGCTCGGTGGCGGCGGCCACGGCCTTGCGGATGTAGTCGGTGGAACCGGACTCATCCGCGGCGTCCACCACCGGCATGGGGCATTCGGGGTGCACGATCACCCGGACGCCCGGGTAGTCGGCGCGTGCCTTCTCGATCTGGTCCACGGTGAAGCGCTTGTGCACGGAGCAGAAGCCGTGCCAGAGGATCACGCGCGACTCCTGCAGCGCCGCCTCGTCGTTGCCGCCCAGGGGCTGGCGCGGATTCCACATGGGCATCTGCTCCAGCGGCACGCCCATGGCCTTGGCCGTGTTGCGGCCCAGGTGCTGGTCGGGGAAGAAGAGGACCCGGTGGGCGCGCTCGAAGGCCCACTCCAGCACTGTCTCGGCGTTCGAGGACGTGCAGACGATCCCGCCGTTCTCTCCGCAGAAGCCCTTGAGCGCGGCCGACGAGTTCATGTAGGTGACCGGGATGACTGGGACCTTGCCGTCGGCGTCCGGACCGCTGCCGAGCACGCCGGCGAGCTGGTCCCAGCAGGCCTGCACCGAGTCGATGTCCGCCATGTCCGCCATGGAGCAGCCGGCGGCCAGGTTCGGCAGGATCACGGCCTGTTCGGGCCCGGAAAGCATGTCGGCGGTTTCCGCCATGAAGTGCACGCCGCAGAAGACGATGACTTCGGCCTCCGGCTTTTCCTTGGCGGCCCGCGCCAGCTGGAACGAGTCGCCCACGAAATCGGCGTATTTGACCACTTCGTCGCGCTGGTAGAAGTGGCCGAGGATGACCAGCTTGTCGCCCAGCTTTGCCTTGGCGGCCAGGATCCGCTCCTCGAGCTCCGCATCGCCGGCCAGCCGGTATTCTGCCGGGATTTCGCCCTGCCGCGGGGTGGCGGCCGGCGCCGGATCGGCCATCGACGCGCCCGGCCCGTAGGAGGGCGCCCAGGCACCGCTGCCCGCGGCGGTGTCGAAGGCCCACGGGCCCTTGGCCAGATCGGGCGTGCAGGTGGAGGCGGCGGGCGCGCGGGAGCCGGCAAGCGCTTCCTCGCGGGTGATCAGCTGGATGGTGCTGTTGACCGATGACATGGTGTTCTCCGTTGTTGGGCAGGGGGTCAGGTCGGGGAAATCCGTGGCGGACTGCGGGTATGGGTGGCGGGTGCGGGGGCCTTGCCGGCCTGCGGGGCGGTTGCCGCGGGACTGTTGCCACGGGTGCGCTGGGGAGCGGGTTAGGCGGGCGGGCTGCCCCTGAGCTGCGCGGCGCTGCCGGTGTAGCGGTAGAGCCGGGGCGGCCGGTGCCGGCCGCCCTGCAGGTACTCGTCGGTCGGTTCGATGTCCGGGGTCGCCCGCAGCTGGCGGCGGAAGTTGGCGGGATCCAACTGCTTGCCCAGCACGGCCTCGTACACTTCGCGGACCTGGGCCAGTGTGAAAGTGGATCCCAGGAAGGCATACGCGATGGAGCTGTATTCCACCTTGTTCCGCAGCCGCCACAGCGCGTAGTCCACGATCTGATTGTGGTCAAACGCCAGTTGGCCAAGTTCATCGGCGCGGACCCAGCGCACGTTCTCGGTTTCGCGGGCCAGTGCCGCCTCGTCCGGCTTCACCAGCGCCCAATAGACGATGGAGACCACCCGCTGCGCCGGTGAGCGGTCCAGGCCGCCGAACGCATACAACTGCTCCAGGTAGCTCGGCTGCAGGCCGGTGGTCTCCTCAAGGTTCCGGGCCGCGGCGTCCTGGAGGGATTCGGCCGCACTCAACGGACCGCCGGGCAGCGCCCACAGGTCCCGGAAGGGCTGGCGGGTACGGCGGACCAACGGCAGCCACAAGGTGGGGCGACCCGCCTCCTGGTCCGGACGAAGGGCGAAGATGACCGTGGAGATGGCCAGTTCAGGGGGCTGCTGCGCCCGCTCCGACACATTGGCCGCGTGAATCGGCATGGCCGCCTCCTCCCCGGTTTCGAGTAAAAGTCACAGTGACTAGAACTCATTCTAGCCGGTTATGGTCATGTTGACCCAATCACACTCCAACGCCGGCGATTTGTGACGGCGCCGGGATCATGGCGGACCGGGGCAGGCCTCCCGCCCTTGTATCTCCGGCTGGCCCGCGTGTTCGTACCGCTACTGCTTTTCCCCCACTACCGTGGGAACTTATTGGCAAACCTCTTTCGAAGGGTACGGATGCAGACAGCACGACCCGCGCGCCCCAGGTGGCCCGCGCCCACGGGTCTTTGGCTTTTCGTCGTCGCCCTGCTCGTTGGTTGTTCGGCCTCGCCCACCACCACCTACATCGACACGAGCGGTCGTGAGACTACTGTGGACTGGCGTGATTATCCGGGCCACGCCCACATTTCAGCCGAAGAAATACTGTCTGGGCCTACCCGAGAGCAGACCGAATCACTGGCGGAAGCCCTTTTGTCCGACGTGGAATCCGCGCTCAGCAGAGAGTACGGGCTGCGCTGGCGGGGCGACGGGGAAGCGGGCTGGTATCCGCAGGAGGGAAACGGGTACGGCGGCAAGTCCGCGTATTCCACCTACAACTCCACCAACCGCATCAGCGGGTCCGCTCCCCCGGCGCCTGAAGACTGGCAGCGCATCGTTGACATGGTGAACGGGATACTCGCGGACCATGGTTTCGATGCGCTGGTTTTCGATCACCAGTCATCGCCGCACGGCGACGAAGAAACCTGGCAGCGGGAACAGCGTGAGCGCTTCGGAACCGATGATCCGGACGAGTACTGGGTGTGGAGCGGAGCGGCACAGGCAGATTCCCAGTGGCTGTCGATCACTCTGCTGGATGTGTCCCGCGACCCGTCCGGCGAGGCAGCCGCAGAAGCCGCGGAGCACGGGTGGGCACCTCGATCGATCACGCTGGGTTACGGCGCCACCGCGCTGTCGGAACGCGACATCGAGAACTTCCGACGGGACCTTGCGCCCTTCGCCGCACTGGAAAAGCCGGAGCCGACAACCTCCGACTGACACGAGGGAATGGACGCACAGCGGCATTCCGGCGTGGCCGCCCGCGTGGCGCCGGACTCCCCGGGCTAGGCTTCAGCCATGCACCCACGGGGACGGCGGCGGTTCGTGCCACCGGACAACAACGAAATCCTCCGGCGCAGGTATGGCAGGAAGGAACGCCCGCCGCACCATCGCGTCATCCTTGGCCGCTACGCCTTCATCAAGGGCTGGTTGGTCGCCGTCGGGGCGTGGTTCGTCATATCGCTGGTCCTGAGCATCATCGACGAGCTGTCGTCGCCGCACTCCGCTGCCCTCAGCTTCTGGGGCCTGGTGCTGACGATCGGCTTTTTCTTCGCCGCCCTGCTGGGCGCCCCTTCGCGCTGCTGCTGGGCCTGCTGCTGCGCCCGGTTCGCCGGCAGTGGGTGCATGTGCTCGTATTTGCAGCAGGGCTGGCCGCACTCACGTGGGGAACCGCCGCCCTGCTGGCTTCGGGCACGGCTCCGCTGCCTGCCATTTGCGCGGTGATTGCCGGAACCGCCGCGGGGCTCGGCCGTGTGGCGGTCATCCGGGACGTCGACGTCGACGACGGCGGCGCCGCCCTTTCCTCCGGGGTCAGCGGGGATCGGCGGCGGCCTGGACCAACGGAAGGGTCCGCTCCCGGAAGTGGCTGTTAAGCACGATCACGGACGACGAACGCAGCACCGTATTGGTCGCCATGACCTGGTCGAGCACGCGCTGCAAATCCGCGTTCGACCGGGCGACGACACAAGCCAGCAGGTCGCTTTCACCGGAGACGGTGTGCAGCTCCAGCACCTCGGGAATGTCGGCGAGCGCGGCGGCCACGGCGTCGTGCCCGGACTCCTGCCGGATCACGAACGAACAGTAGGCTCGCACCACGTACCCCAGTGCCTCGGGCGAAAGCCGCGGCCCCCAGCCCGCCGTCACGCCGGCGCGTTGCATCTTGTCCAGCCGGGCCTGTACTGTGGCACGCGCTACTTTCAGCACCCGGGACGCTTCCAGAACGGACATCCGCGGGTCCTCCGTGAACAGCGTGACGATATCGGCATCGAGAGAGTCGATCTGCATGACGCTGTGCGTCCTTTCGGGTTCGGTGCCGCCAGTTGTGGGACACTGCTAGACAAATTGTCAGCTTACGGGCTGCTTTCGCCAAACGACAGGACAGTCGATGCCGCGTTTTACCGCCACTCACCACCGCGACCCGGGCGCCCGACCGCCCGCCGGGCTCGGCCACGGGATGAAGCAGCGCCAGCTGATCATGATGGGACTGGGCAGCGCGATCGGTGCCGGGCTCTTCCTGGGCTCCGGAGCGGGCATCCAAGCCGCCGGTCCGGCCGTGTTGATCTCCTACCTGCTCGCGGGCACATTGGTGATCATCGTGATGTGGGCGCTGGGCGAGATGGCCGCCGCCAACCCCAGCAGCGGTGCCTTCTCGACGTACGCCGAGAAGGCGCTGGGCCGCACCGCCGGCGCCACCATCGGCTGGCTCTGGTGGCTGCAGTTGGTGGTGGTGATCGCGGCCGAAGCAGTGGGCGCCGCGGGCTTGCTGGCCACGGTCTGGCCGGCGCTGCCCGTCTGGCTGCTCGCGCTGGTGTTCATGGTGGTCTTCACCGCGGTCAACCTGTTCGGGGTGCGCAACTACGGAGAATTCGAGTTCTGGTTCGCCATCTTTAAGGTCATCGCCATCCTGGGGTTCCTCGCCATCGGCGCCGCCTTGCTGTTCGGCTGGCTGCCCAATGTCCCGTCGCCCGGGTTGGGCGTCATCTTCGGCGAGGACGGCTTCGCCCCCAACGGCATCGCCGGCATCGGCGCCGGGCTGCTGGTGGTGATATTTGCCTTTGGCGGGACCGAGATCGTCGCCGTTGCGGCCGCGGAAACGGAAAACCCGGGAGCCAGCGTGGCGAAGGCCATCCGGACCGTCGTCTGGCGCATCCTGGTGTTCTACTTCGGCTCGGTGCTGGTGATCGCGCTGACGGTGCCCTGGGATTCGGAGGCACTGGCCTCGCCCTTTGCCGCGGTGCTCTCGATCGCCCAGATCCCCGGCGCAGATGTGGCCATCACCCTGGTCGCCGCGGTAGCGCTGCTCTCGGCGCTCAACGCCAACCTGTACGGCGCATCCAGGATGATCTTCTCTCTCTCGGAACGGAACGAGGCGCCCGCTTCCCTCGGAAGGCTCAGCACCCGGCGGGTTCCCGTCAGGGCGGTAATGGCGTCCGTGGCGTTTGGTTTTGTGGCGGCCGTACTCGAGCTGTTGTTCCCCGAGCGCGTCTTACCGGTTTTGCTAAACGTCGTCGGGTCCACGTGCCTGGTGGTCTGGGGGATCGTCCTGCTGTCCCAACTGGTGCTGCGCCGCCGGGCCGACCGCGAAGGCACGGAGCTGCCGTTCCGGATGCGGGGCTTCCCGGCGATGACGTACGCGGGCCTTGCCCTGCTGGCCGCCATCCTGGTGCTTGGCTTCTTCTCCCCGACAACGGGAATCCAGCTGCTCTCGACCCTGGTGCTGATCGCCGCGATAGCTGCAGCTGCCAAAATCGCCGCGCGCCGAACACCTGCCGAAAGCTCACCTCGCCGTTAGCGGTTTGCAATCTGTTTATAGCTATTACCATCAAGGGCAGCTAACTGTGCACACTGTTTGGTGATCGCATGGCAGATTGCGCACTCCGTGTCGGGTGATTAGTGTCACCGTAAGCAAGTGAAGCCGTCGCGCTCCTCCCCCGCGGGGAGGCGGCGGCACCATGACTACGTGGAGGAGCAGGCATGAGCAGCGTTCTTTCCCTGGACCCGTCGGCCCGGCCCGACCTGTCCGCAGAGGACCTCAAGGAGCTCTACCGGCTGATGGTGTCGGTCCGCCACCTGGACGAATCGGCCATTCGGTGGCAGCGCCAGGGCCTGATTCCCGGCTACGCACCGGAACTCGGACAGGAAGCCGCCCAGGTGGGCAGCGGGTATGCGCTGGACATGTCCCGTGACTTCGTCTTCCCGACCTACCGCGAGATGGGCGTGGCCCGGACGGTGGGCGTGGACATGGTCGAGTACATGTCCACCCACAAGGCGACCTGGCACGGCGGGCTCTACGATCCCCAGGCCACCCGTTTCGCCCCGATCCAAGCCGTCGTGGCAGGCTCCGTGCTGCACGCCGTCGGCTGGGCGCACGGGCAGACGCTTTCCGGCGCCCCGGCCGGAGAACTCGGCGTGGCCATCACCTACTTCGGCGACGGCGCCAGCTCGCAGGGCGACGTCCACGAAGCCATGAACTTCGCCGCGGTCATGAAGGCTCCCGTGGTCTTTTTCATCCAGAACAACGGCTTTGCGATCTCGGTGCCGACGGAGCGCCAGGTGGCCGGGGGCTCGGTTGCCGCCCGGGCCGTCGGCTACGCCATGCCGTCCCTCCAGGTGGATGGCAACGACGCCGTGGCTGTCCACCAGGCGACGGCCGCCGCCCTCGCCCATGCCCGGGCGGGCAACGGGCCGGCCGTCGTGGAAGCCATGACGTACCGGCGGGGCCCGCACTCCACCAGCGACGACCCCGGCCGCTACCGCACCCTGGCCGAGGAACGCGCCGACGGCGGCGAGGATCCGCTGCTGCGTATGCGGGCCCGGCTGGAAGCCGACGGCATCGCCGGCGAGGACTTCTTCGCCGAGGTGCTCGCGGCCGCCAAGGCGGAAGAAGAACAGATCCGGGAAGGCGTGGCGGCACTTGGTTCCCGTCCCGGCACGGAGATGTTCGATTTCGTCTACCAGGAACCCACACACGCGCTGAAGGCCCAGGCACGCGCCTGGCGGGAGGAGTCCGAGCATGTCTGAGCACAAGACCCTGAGCGACCTTGAAGCCGCCTTCGACAACACCACAGAAACCAGCGCCCAGCAGGAATCCGCGGACGTGGTGGAACCCGGCCACGTCACCGCCGTCGAACAGCTCTCCATGCAGCAGGCACTGAACCGCGCGCTGGCAGAGGTGCTGGAGGACAACCCCAAGGCACTGGTTTTGGGCGAGGACGTCGGACAGCTCGGCGGCGTCTTCCGCATCACCGATGGCCTGCAAAAGACGTTCGGCGAAGCTCGGGTTTTCGACACCCCGCTGGCCGAATCCGGCATTCTCGGCATGTCGGTGGGCCTGGCCATGGCCGGCTACCACCCGATCCCCGAGGTGCAGTTCGACGGGTTCGCCTACCCGGCGATCAACCAGATTGTCTGCCAGGTGGGCCGAATGAACTACCGCAGCCGCGGCACCATGCCGATGCCCATCACGCTGCGGGTACCCAGCTTCGGCGGCATCCGCGCTCCCGAACACCACGGCGAGTCGCTGGAATCGCTGTTCGCCCACGTACCCGGCCTGAAGGTGGTCTCCCCGTCCAGCCCGAATGAGGCGTACCACCTGCTCAAGCACGCGGCCACGCGGCCCGACCCGGTGATCTTCATGGAGCCGAAGTCCCGCTATTGGCAGAAGGGGCCGGTGGACACCTCCCCCGAGCCGGACGGCTACTCCCCCGAAGGCTCGCGGATCGTCCGCGAAGGCAAGCACCTGACCCTGGTGGCCTGGGGCGCCATGGTGGCCCGCTGCCTGCAGGTCGCCGAGCTCGCCGCCGAGGACGGCATTGAGATCGAGGTGCTGGACCTGCGCTGGCTGAAGCCAATCGATGCCGAAGGACTGGCCGCTTCCGTGGCCAAGACGCGCCGCGCCGTCGTCGTGCACGAGGCACCGCTGACCTCCGGCCTGGGTGCGGAAGTGGCCGCGCTGATTACCGAGCGCTGCTTCAACACCCTGCGGGCACCTGTTGAGCGCGTGACCGGATTCGACGTACCGTACCCTTCGGGAGACCTGGAAGACGAGTACGTACCCAACATTGACCGCATCCTGTTCGGGATCCAGCGAGTATTGGAGTATCGCCGTGGCTGAAATTACGTTCCCCCTGCCGGATCTTGGTGAGGGCCTGATCGAGGCAACCGTGCTGGAATGGCTCGTCTCCGAGGGCGAGCAGGTCGAGCGCAACCACCCGCTGGTCGAGGTGGAGACCACCAAGTCCGCCGTTGAACTGCCCTCCCCGCAGGCGGGCAAAGTGGTGAAAATCCATGGGGAACCCGGCGACATCATCAAGGTGGGCGAACCGTTGATCGTTTTCGAGGTTCCCGATGACACCGCCGGTATTGTGGGCACCGTACCGAAGGAAGAAGCGCCCAAGCGCCGCGTCCGCCTGACGGCGGCGCTCGACGACGAGGACTGAGCATGGGAAACACCCCGCAGCACACCGTTGAAGGCCTCGATCCGCGCCTGCACGTCCAGGTGCACGAGGCCGCCGAAGGGACCGATGGCCCGCGCCGCCCGGTGATCCTGCTGCACGGTTTCGCTTCCTCCAGCAAACTCAACTGGGAGGACGCCGGTTGGATTACGGCGCTGACCCAGGCCGGCCGGCGCGTGGTCACGGTGGACCTTCCCGGCCACGGCGAAAGCGCCGCTCCCGAAGAAATGGATGCCTACGCCCCCAGCCGGATCCGCGCCGACCTGCTGCAGTTGGTCCAGGACGCCAAGGTCCGTCCACTGAAAGAGAACGACGCCGACACCGGGGTTGACCTGATCGGCTACTCCCTGGGAGCGCGGCTGGCGTGGGAGTTCGGCGCCACCCAGCCGGAACTCGTCCGGCGGATGGTGCTCGGCGGACCCGGCAGCAGCGACCCGTTGGCGGACTTCGACCTGCGTGCCGCCCAGCGCTTCCTCGCGGACGGGACGCCCATTGAGGACGTCAACACCGCCGAGCTTTTGCGGATGGCCAAGCTGGTGCCGTCGAACGACATCTTCGCGCTGATGACCATGATCGAGGCGATCAAGACCGAACCCTTCGTCCCGACCGAGGCCGTGCCGAGGATGCCGGTGCTCCTGGTCGCCGGCGACAAGGACGACCTGGCCGCCACGGCACCGGAGCTGGCTGCGCTCTCCGACGCGGCGGAGCTGATGTGGCTGCCCGCACGTACGCATGCCAATGCCGTGACCTCCCGGGCGTTCAAGACCGCCGCCATCGAATTCCTCGCTGGTTAACCGTTCGCGCATTTTTCGGTGCCGCCAACGGCGCTTTTGGTCGGTACAATTCTCGATGAAAGTAAATTCCTGGGGCGTGGAGGCTTGATGGAGGTATTCCTGGGCGGGCGCTACAGGACACGGGAGCTTATAGGCACCGGCGGGGCAGCGTCCGTGTACCGGGCCGTGGACGAATCTTTGGGCCGCGACGTGGCGGTCAAGATGTTTGCACCGACGACGCCGGACGATGACGAGTACCGGCGGCAGCACACCGAAACCCTGCTGCTGGCCACGCTGAACCACCCCGGTTTGGTGACCTTGCTGGATGCCGGACTGCACACAGCCGACGATGGCGCGACCACCAGTTACCTGGTGATGGAACTGATTGAAGGGTCCGACCTGCGGCGGCGGCTGAAAGGCGGGCCTCTCTCCGAGGTGGAGACCGCGCAGATCGGGGCAGATTTGGCCGACGCGCTCAACTACATCCACAGTCAGGGTGTCGTGCACCGGGACGTGAAGCCGGCCAATATTCTGCTGGCCAACGGCCACACAGAAGATACGCGGCACCACCCCAAGCTCACCGACTTCGGCATCGCCCGGATGGTCGAAGCCACCATGGCCACCGCCCAGGGTGCGACCATCGGCTCCGCGAACTACCTCAGCCCCGAACAGGCCTTGGGCAACCCCGTCACCGCGGCCAGTGACGTATACTCGCTGGCGCTGGTTTTGCTCGAATGCCTTACCTGCGAAAAGGCATTCTCCGGCACACCGATGGAAGCGGCCCTTGCCCGGCTCTTGCGCGACCCCGAGATTCCGGACGCCCTCCCCGCCGAGTGGGCGGACCTGCTGACCCGGATGACCCGCCGTGACCCGGAGGCTCGTCCGACCGCGCACGAAGTGGCCTTGAGTCTGCGAAACCTGGCGGAGGCGCCGCTACCCGAGCAGATCGTAGCGACGGCCCCCGTGTTGTCATCCCCTGCGTTGGCGTCGCCTGCGCTGTTGACCGGCACGACCGGATCGCACACGGCCGGGGCGATCGAAGAGCGTACCGGCGGGCACATCACGGGGAACGTGGCTATCCCCGCACCCCCGAACCGCGCACCCAGCGTGGGTTAAACCAGGCATTGAACGCAACACAAGGCACCTCCAACTGGGGCTGGAGGTGCCTTGTGTTGCGTGTCCAGGAACCGCGGACTTCGCTGGATCAGTCGATCAAAGCGACCAGCCGGCCAATAACCTCGCCGCGAGCCAACTTGCCGATGCCTTCTCCGATTTCGTCGAAGGAAATCTGGCTGATGTGGGCCGACAGTTTTCCATCTGCCATCAGCTGAAGCACGTCGGCGCAGTCCTGCAGCGTTCCTGCCTGGGAACCGACCAGCTCGACTTCGTTCAGCGTGAGCTGCTGGAGGTTGATGGTGCCTTCGCTCCGTCCGAGCCCCACTTGGACGACGCGGCCACCGCGACGAACGATGTCGACGGCACCGGCGGTTGTAGTGCCGAAGCCTGCAAAGTCGACTACCAGGTCCAGTTCCTTGTCGGCAAAATCCCGAATATCCTTGGCTACCGCTGTGGCACCAATCTCTAGGGCCATCGGGTGCACCTTCTCATTGACTTCGGCCACGTAAAGTTCTGCGCCGTTGGCTATCGCCGTCTGCGCTCCGAGTGATCCCAGACCACCCAGGCCGATAACCCCGACCTTCATCCCGGGCTTGAGCCTGCCCTGGACCATCATGGCGTGGTAGGAGGTCATACCGGCATCCGTCGCGGCCGCCGCCTGATCAAACGGGACGCCGTCGGGCAACGGTGCCACCAACCGTGCCGGGGCCTTCACCTTTTCTGCGAAGCCCCCGTCAAGCGAGGTGCCGGGTCCTTCGATCGCGGCGGGAATGACGGCTCGGTCCCCCACCGAGAAGGTCGTGACATCCGCACCGACCGCTGAGACGATACCAGCGATCTCATGGCCGAGCGTGATAGGCCGGAACGGAAGCAGCGATGTCAGGGTGCCATCAATGAACCCAACATCGCTGTGGCACAGCCCGGCGGCCTTGATGTCCAGGACCACTTCATCCGCGGCAGGTTCCGGTGCGGCAACTTCATTGAGCGAGAGAGGTGCGTCGATTTCTGTAAACTGCCAAGCCTTCATTACACAATCACTTCCTTGAGCGGTACACACGTAAGTCCATGCATATGCATTCACTCTAGGCGGTTTCCCGGGAGATGCATAAATGCGAACGTTGACTCGCCCTTACAACACCTTGGAAGCGGGTTGGCATTTCCTTACGGGTAACTGCTCCCACCGTGACCTACGCAGACAGGCACGTAGCACATCGCGTTCGGCCGACCGACCGTTCAAGAAAAGGTCCGCCATGTTCTTGACGTGGCCCTCACCACAGGCCATGATGGATCATATACGATTTCGTACTTCACAGGAGGATGCTTTGTCCGAAGCCAACGTCACCCAGTCCGCGGGCACGCTGCAAACGGTGGATACCCAGATCCTGGAGGACGCCGGCAAGGTGCTGGCCGTACACCTGTCCTACAACTCCCGGGCCGCGCAGCGCGGACGGGTTCCGGCGCACCCCTCCTACTTCATGAAGGCCTCCTCCTCGCTGGCCCTCTCGGGCGGCACCGTGGAGCGCCCCGCGGGCACCGAGCTGCTGGCCTTCGAGGGCGAGATTGCCCTGATCATCGGCAAACCTGCCCGCCGCATCAGCATCGAAGAGGCCTGGGACCATGTGGGCCACGTGACCGCCAGCAACGACCTGGGCGTCTACGACATCAAGTACGCCGACAAGGGCTCCAACGTCCGCTCCAAGTCCGGCGACGGCTTCACCCCGATCGGCCCGGCCCTGCTGCCCGCGGCGTCGGTCAACCCGGACGCCCTCCGGATCCGCACCTGGGTCAACGGCGAGGTCGTCCAGGACGACACCACCGCGGGCCTGATCTTCTCCTTCGCCCGGATCGTCGCCGACCTGTCGCAGCTGATGACGCTGCATCCGGGGGACATCATCCTTACGGGAACGCCGGCCGGCTCCTCCGTGATCGTGCCGGGCGACGTCGTCGAGGTCGAGGTCTCCGACGAAGCCGCAGGGCTGAGCACCGGCCGCCTGTCGACCACCGTCACCCAGGGCGAGGCGGAATTCGCGTCCTTCGGCAACACTCCCAAGATCACCGACTCCGACCGGATCGATGCCTTCGGCAGCGAGGAAGCGGCCGGGCTGGCGCCGGCAATCACCGGCAAGTCCGCGCTGACCGAGGACGTCAAGGCCAAGCTGCTGTCGGTCGCCACCGCCACCATCTCCGGCGCGCTGCGGAAGCGCGGACTGAACAACGTCAGCGTCGACGGCCTGTTGGCCACCAAGCCGGGCCAGAAGGTCATCGGCACCGCCCGTACCCTGCGCTACGTGCCCAACCGCGAGGACCTGTTCAAGTCGCACGGCGGCGGTTACAACGCGCAGAAGCGCATCATCGACGCGCTCGGTCCGGGCGAGATCCTGGTCATGGAGGCCCGCGGCGAGAAGGGCTCCGGAACCCTCGGGGACATCCTCGCCCTGCGCTCCCAGGTACGCGGCGCAGAGGCCATCATTACCGACGGCGGGGTCCGCGACCTTTCCGAGGTGGCGGCGCTGGACATCCCGACGTTCTACAACGGTGCCCACCCGGCGGTGCTGGGACGCAAGCACGTGCCGTGGGACACCGACGTGACGGTCGCCTGCGGCGGCACCACCATCCAGCCCGGCGACATCATCGTGGCCGACGACAACGGCATCCTGGTGATCCCGCCGGCCCTGGCCGCCGAGATCGCGGACGAGGTCGTCGAACAGGAACGCCAGGACAGCTTCGTCTTCGAGATGGTCAAGGAGGGCCACAAGATCGAGGGCCTGTTCCCGATGAACGCCGAATGGCGCGCCCGCTACGAGGCATGGGTCGCGGAGCAGCCGAAGTGACGACCCTGGCCCCCAGCAAGTCGGAACAGGCCTACGAGCTGCTGCACGAGCGGATCGCCAAGGGCGAGCTGGTGCCCGGCTACCGGCTGGTCCTCGGGACCATCGCCGCGGAGCTTGGCTGCAGCACCGTTCCGGTGCGCGAGGCAATCCGCCGGCTGGAGGCCGAGGGCCTGGTGACGTTCGAGCGCAACATCGGGGCGACGGTCGCGGCCGTCGACGCCGAGTTGTACCTGCACACCATGCAGACGCTAGCCGTGATCGAGGGCGCGGCGACGGCCCTGGCCGCGCCGCTGCTCTCCGCCGCGGACCTGGCCGAGGCGCGAGCGGTCAACGCCGAGCTGCGCCGCTGCCTGGAAGACTTCGATCCGCGCCGCTTCACCCAGCTCAACGACCGGTTCCACGCCGGGTTGTACGAACGCTGCCCCAACCCGCACATCCTGGACCTGGTGCACCGCGGCTGGAACCGGCTCAACGCCATGCGGGCCTCCAGCTTCAGCCACATCCCCGGCCGTGCCCGCTCCTCCGTCGAGGAACACGAGCAACTGCTGGATCTGATCGACGCCGGTGCCAGCGCCGGCGAAGTGGAGAAGGCGGCCCGGGCACACCGGACCAACACGCTCAACGCCTACCTGGCCGCGGACGGCTTGCCGCCCTCGCCCCTGTAGGCCGCGACCGCTGCCGACGGCGACACCCCGCCGTCGTGAGCGGCCAAGCACCGCACACAGCCCAGACCTCACCGACTACCGACCAATCAACCCCCATGGAAAGGAACATCATGGCCGAGCACTTTGTCCCGGACAACCTGCCCACCCACCTGCAGCACTACATCGGCGGCAAGCTTGTCGACTCCATCGACGGCGACACCTTCGACGTGCTGGACCCGGTCACCAACAAGCCGTACATCAAGGCTGCCTCCGGCAAGGTAGCCGACGTTGCCGCGGCCGTTGCCGCCGCCAAGGACGCCTTCGAGAACGGCCCCTGGCCCACCATGCTGCCGCGCCAGCGCTCCCGCGTGCTGCACAAGGTCGCCGACATCGTCGAGTCCCGCGGCCAGGAACTGGCTGAGATGGAGTGCTTCGACACCGGGCTGCCCATCAAGCAGGCCCTGGGGCAGGCCCAGCGCGCGGCGGAGAACTTCCGTTTCTTCGCCGACCTCATCGTCGCCCAGCACGACGACGCCTTCAAGGTTCCCGGCCGCCAGGCCAACTACGTCAACCGCAAGCCGATCGGCGTCGCGGGCCTGATCACGCCGTGGAACACCCCGTTCATGCTGGAGTCCTGGAAGCTGGGTCCGGCGCTGGCCACCGGCAACACCGTGGTCCTGAAGCCAGCCGAGTTCACCCCGCTCTCCGCGTCCCTGTGGCCGGGAATCTTCGAAGAGGCCGGCCTGCCCGAGGGCGTCTTCAACATCGTCCACGGCTACGGCGAGGAAGGCTACGCCGGGGACTCCCTGGTCAAGCACCCGGACGTCCCGCTGATCTCCTTCACGGGCGAATCCCGCACGGGCCAGATCATCTTCGCGAACGCGGCGCCGTACCTGAAGGGCCTCTCCATGGAGCTGGGCGGCAAGTCCCCCGCCGTCGTCTTCGAGGATGCCGATCTGGAGGCGGCCATCGACGCAACGATCTTCGGCGTCTTCTCGCTCAACGGCGAACGCTGCACCGCGGGCTCGCGCATCCTGGTCCAGCGGAGCATCTACGACGAATTCGTCGAGCGCTACTCCGCCCAGGCAAAGCGGGTCAAGGTCGGACTCCCCCACGAGGAGACGACGGAGGTCGGCGCCCTGGTCCACCCGGAGCACTTCGAGAAGGTCATGTCCTACGTGGAGATCGGCAAGCAGGAGGCCCGCCTGACCGCCGGCGGCGGCCGTCCCGCGGAGTTCCCGGAGGGCAACTTCATCCAGCCGACCGTCTTCGCCGACGTGGCACCGGACGCCCGGATCTTCCAGGAGGAGATCTTCGGTCCGGTCGTGGCCATCACCCCGTTTGATACGGACGAGGAGGCCCTCGAACTGGCCAACAACACCAAGTACGGACTGGCCGCCTACATCTGGACGAACGACCTGAAGCGGTCCCACAACTTCGCCCAGAATGTCGAGGCCGGGATGGTGTGGCTGAACTCCAACAACGTCCGCGACCTGCGCACCCCGTTCGGCGGCGTTAAGGCGTCCGGCCTGGGCCACGAGGGCGGCTACCGTTCCATCGACTTCTACACCGACCAGCAGGCCGTGCACATCAACCTCGGCGAGGTGCACAACCCGGTCTTCGGCAAGGCCGAAGACGCCGCCGCCATTCCGGACGCCTGACACCTACCCCTACCGCTCGAAGGAGAGAATTATGAGCAACGAAATCCCCAAGCCCTCGGTTCCGGCCCCGGACATCCTGCGCTGCGCCTACATGGAGATTGTGGTCACCGACCTGGCCAAGTCCCGCGCCTTCTACGTGGACCTGCTGGGCCTGCACGTGACCCACGAAGACGACGAGGCGATCTACCTGCGCTCGTTCGAAGAGTTCATCCACCACAACCTGGTGTTGCGCAAGGGCCCGATCGCCGCGGTGGCGGCCTTCGCCTACCGCGTGCGGTCCCCGGAGGACGTGGACCGCGCCGAGGCCTACTACCAAAAGCTCGGCTGCCGCACCGAGCGCCGCAAGGAAGGCTTCGTCAAGGGCATCGGCGACTCCGTCCGCGTGGAGGACCCGCTGGGCTTCCCGTACGAGTTCTTCCATGAGGTGGACCACGTGGAGCGCCTGCACATGCGCTACGACCTCTACTCGGCCGGCGAGCTGGTGCGCCTGGACCACTTCAACCAGGTCACCCCGGACGTCCCGCGCGGCCGCAAGTACCTGGAGGACCTGGGCTTCCGCGTCACCGAGGACATCAAGGACTCCGACGGCGTGACCTACGCGGCCTGGATGCACCGCAAGGGCACGGTGCACGACACCGCCCTGACCGGCGGCAACGGTCCGCGGATGCACCACGTCGCCTTCTCCACCCACGAGAAGCACAACATCATCCAGATCTGCGACAAGATGGGCGCCCTGCGCATGTCCGACCGGATCGAACGCGGTCCCGGCCGCCACGGCGTGTCCAACGCCTTCTACCTGTACATCCTGGATCCTGATGGCCACCGCGTGGAGATCTACACCCAGGACTACTACACCGGCGACCCGGACAACCCCGTCATCACCTGGGATGTCCACGACAACCAGCGCCGCGACTGGTGGGGCAACCCGGTGGTCCCGTCCTGGTACACCGAGGCGTCCCTGGTGCTCGACCTCGACGGCAACCCGCAGGAGGTCATCGAGCGCACCGACAACTCGGAGATGGAGGTGACCATCGGCGCCGACGGGTTCTCCTTCACCCGGGCGGACGACGAGGACGGCACCTTCCGCGGCCAGGCGTCGAAGGGCTTTAAGATCGGCAACCAGGTCTAGTCCCGGTCTTCGACCGCATGACGACGCCGCTGGGCGGCTTCCGCAGGGAAGCCGCCCAGCGGCGTCTGTGGCCTTGCCCGCCCCGCCGCCGGATGCCACACTGGCACCTACACGCGGTGCCGGCGCCCGGCCGACGGGGCGGTTTCGGGTCCCGACCGTTCTAGGGGATGGGGGAAACGGTGTGAATATTCTGCGCACGGTCGTTGCACGGATAGAACGAACCGAGGCTCTGGACAGGGTCGCCGAACCGGTGGCAGGGCTGGTGGGCAGGATGGTCAGACCCCGGCCGATCCGGAACGTCCTCAGCGGCAGCTTCGTGGGCCACCCGCTGCATCCGCTGCTGACCGACTTTCCCATCGGTGCCTGGTCCATGTCCACGCTGCTGGACACGGTGGGCGGCCGCCGTGCCGAGCCCGCTGCCGACCTCCTGGTCGCCGCCGGAATTCTCTCGGCCGTACCCACGGCGTGGGCCGGGCTCAACGACTGGTCGGACACGCAGGGCGAGGACCGCCGGCTCGGCATCGTGCACGCCGCATCAAACTCGGCGGCGTTGGTGTGCTTCGCCGCTTCCTTCCTGGCCCGCCGCGGCGAGCGCCGGGGGCTTGCCAAGGTGCTCGCGCTGGGCGGCTTCGGGCTGGTGATGTCCGGCGGCTACCTGGGCGGCCACCTGAGCTACGCGCGCGGCGTCAACGTCAACCACACCGCGTGGCGGAAAGGTCCCGTTGAGTGGACCCCCGTCCTGGCGGAGAGCGAACTGGCCGAGGGCCGGCCGCAGCTGGCGCACGCCGGCGACGTGTCGCTGGTCCTGTTTCGCAGCGATGGCACCGTCCGGGCGCTGGACAGCGTCTGCAGCCACATGGGCGGGCCGCTGGCAGAAGGACAGGTCGACGACGGGTGCATCACCTGCCCCTGGCACGGCAGCCGCTTCCGCCTGGCGGACGGCAGCATCGTCAGGGGCCCGGCCAGCTCCGAGCAGCCAGCCTACGAAACACGCGTCCGCGAGGGGCAGGTCGAGGTCCGGCTGAGCTGACCGGCTCAGCCCCGCCGCGGCCTGGAACTGCGGGAGGCGCGGCGGGCGTCGGTTCCGGCGATGACGAGCGTGGCGACAACGGACGCGGCGGTGACGGCCAGTCCGGCGGTGATCGCCTCGGTCCAGCCTGACCGGGCCTGGACGGAAAAGGCGACGGCGGTGATCACCGCGATGCCCACGGCGGTGCCGATGCGCTGGGCCGTCTGCAGCACTCCCCCGGCGCTCCCCGCGTACTCCAACGACACGTCGGCCAAAGTCAGCGTCTGGTTGGGGGTGATAATGAGGCCCTGCGCCATGCCGATGAACGACAGCGTCAGCAGCATCCACCAGATGCTGAGCAACCCGGCTGCCTCCAGTTGGATGACGGCGATGGTCGACGCCAGCCCCAGCAACGCGCAGAGGATCCCGGCGACGATCATTTGCCGCCCACGCTCCAGCACCCGCTTGCCGGACCAGTGCGACGAATAGGCGCCGAGCAGCGCGGCAGGCAGCCCGATCAACCCCGCCTCCAGAGCGCTGCCGCCCAGCCCCTGCTGGATGTAGAGCGCCACCAGCACCCACACGCTGGTCACGCCCATGAAGTACAGGCCGGCGATCAGCGAGCCGGCGGAGAAGCTGTGGGTGCGGAAGATCCGCAGGTCGACCATCGGGCTGCGCCCGCGGTGGCTGTAAGTATGTTCCCACCACGCCCACAGCGCCAGCAGTCCCGCGCCGCCGGGAAGCAGCAGCCAGATCCATGCACCGGCCCCGCGTTCGACGAAGGGCAGCAGCAGCGCCAGCACCGACAGGCCCAGCAGCACGGCCCCGACGGGATCGAGGTCGCGTTCGGGCTTGGTCACCCGGGGCAGGCCGGGGGCGCCTTCGCGGTCTGCTTCCCCGGGACGGTCACCGGCACTGCGCCGCGGTTTGAACCACATCAGCGCCAGCACGATGGCCAGGATCCCGACCGGTACATTCACGAGGAAGGTCCAGCGCCACCCGTCCTGGACACCGGCGAACTCAATGATCGTTCCGCCCAACAGGGGCCCGACGGCCACCGACACGCCAATCACGCTGCCGAGCGCCCCGTAGGCACGGCCGCGTTCCGCACCGCGGAAATACTGCTGGATCATCCCCACGGCCTGAGGATTCAGCAGGCCCGACCCCAGGCCCTGCACGAAGCGGGTGATGTTCAGGCTGAGCGGATCCGGAGCGAGTCCGGCGGCCACCGAGGAGAGCGTGAAGAGCGCGACGCCGGCGATGAACAGCGGGCCGCGGCCCAGAATATCGCCCGCCCGTCCGGCGGCCACCAGCACCACACCAAAAGTCAGCGCATAGCCGGAGAGCACCCACTGGAGGTCCGAGTCCGACGCGCCCAGTCCGGTTTGGATGGACGGCAGCACCACGTTGACGATGCTCACGCTCACCAGCGACATGAAGATGGCCACCAGCAGCACGGCCAGGATCCGCCACCGGCCGGGGTCGGGGACGAAGCCGGCCTCGGTGCCGTCGGGGCTGGCCGGTCGGGGCGCTGATCGGTTCTTTGGAGCGGGGTCGGAGGCTTGGGTCACCTACCATTCATACGCCGGGACGGCTCCGCTGCCAAACCGCGCGCCTGCGGCGACAGCCGCGTTAAACGAAAGAGCCGGAGCGGCAGGCGTTGGGGGAATCCTGCGGGTCCGGCTCTTCCACGGCCGGACCCAAGTCCAGCCGACGCGATGCGGGCCCCCGTTCCGAGCCCCACCGTTGTCAAGAGCATATCCCGCGGGCATCCGACCCGCGATGGGGAGAACTACCCATGCAGGTTAAGCGGTCTATCAGGGCTGTTGAGTATAGCCGCTTCGTTGGGCCGGCCGAACGCCCGCCACGTCACGTTCCGCCGCCGCGGCCGGCGTTCGCTCCCCCTCGCGACCCGGGAGACGCAAGAGGATACTGAAACCGTGGGACTGTTGAGCGGAGCACCTGCCCCTTTCGCCGATCGGCCCGATGCCGCCCGGCAGCTGGCGGCCGAACTGGCAGCATACCGCGGCCGCGGCGATGTCACCGTGCTCGGCCTGGCACGCGGCGGCGTCCCGGTGGCCGCGGTGTTGGCGAAAGAACTGGCCGCCGACTTCGACGCGCTCATCGTCCGCAAACTAGGCATTCCGGGCCAGCCGGAGGTCGCCTTCGGTGCCTTGGCCGCGCATGGCGGGCACACCGCCGTCGTCATGGTGGAACCGATAGTGGCAGAACTGCGCCGCCGCAATTACAGCGAACAGCGGCTGCAGGAGGTCCAGGACAGGGAACGGGCCGAACTGAAGCGGCGGCAGGAAGCGTATCTCCAGGGCCGGACGGCAGAGGTGCGCGGCCGGACCACGATCCTCTGCGATGACGGGTTGGCCACCGGCGCCACCATGAAGGCTGCGATCAACGCCGTACGGCAGAGCGACCCCCGCGAGATCGTCGTCGCGGTGCCGGTGGGCCCGCCGCAGGCCTGTGCCGAGCTCCAGAAACTGGCCGATGCGGTGATCTGCCTGCGCCAGCCGCGCAATTTCAGAGCCGTCGGCGAGGCCTACCAATACTTTAGCCAGGTCAGCGACGACGAGGTCATGGCAGCGCTGCCCCCGTAGCGGCGGCCGCCGCCAGGTTAAAGCACAGCGGACCGCCGCCGGCATCGCTGCCGGCGGCGGTCCGTCTCTGCAGTCCCGCGGAGGCCTTAGTTGGTGGCCTCTGGTAACTGGCGGGACTTAGCGGTTCTCGCGCGCTTCGGGGTGCTGCTGCAGGTACTCCTGGTGTGCTTCCTCCACGCGCAGGTTCTTGCCCTTGGTCTCCTTGACCACGGAGACCGCCACGAGCGAGATGACGCACAGCACCATGATGTAGATCCCGATGGAGATCGTGCTTCCGGTCCGGCCCAACAACAACTCGGCGATCAACGGAGCGAAGGCACCGCCAAGGATGGCACCAATGGCGTAGCCGATGGAAACGCCCGAGTATCGGACGTTGGCCGGGAACATTTCGGCATAGAGGGCCGACTGCGGGCCGTAGGACAGGCCCAGACCGATGGTCAGCACGAACATCGCGATGCCCATCAGCAGAATGCTCGCGGTGTCGATGAGCATGAACATGGGAATCTGCCACAGCAGGACCCACACGTAGCCAATCTGGAAGGTGCGGATGCGGCCGATCTTGTCGGAGAGAATTCCGCCGTACATGGTAAAGATCAACCAGCCGAAAGCAGCAAGCGTGGTGGCCAGCAAGACCGATGGGCGGTCCATCCCCAGGCCTCCGGCGTCCGCCGGCTTGGTGGCGTAGGAAGCGAAGAACGCGATCAGCAGGTATCCGGCGGCATTGTTGGCAATGAAGATCAGCGCGGTGAGGATGACCTCTTTCCAGTTGTGCTTGAACAGCTGGCCCAGCGGAGCGGCCGATTCCTTCTTGCGCTCCTGCATCTCCTTGAAGACCGGGGACTCGGACACGGAGCGACGGATGAAGTAGCCGACCAGGATCAGCACGACCGAGAACAGGAACGGTACGCGCCAGCCCCACGCAAGGAAGGCATCCTCGCTGAGGATAGTGGTCATCAGCCACATCACACCGGTGGCAAGGATCATGCCGATGGGAACACCGATTTGCGGGTATGCACCGAAGAAGCCGCGCTTGTTGACCGGCGCGTGCTCCACGGACATCAGCGCGGCGCCGCCCCATTCGCCGCCGGCCGAGAATCCCTGCAGGATGCGCAGGAACACCAACAGGATCGGGGCCGTGATCCCGATGTCCCCATAGGTCGGCAGCACGCCGATCAGGAATGTCGCGGCGCCCATGAGCACCAGCGTGAAGACCAGCATCATCTTCCGGCCCAAACGGTCGCCCAAGTGGCCGGCGACGATGGCGCCGAGCGGGCGGAACAGGAAGCTGATACCCAGCGAGGCCCAGGAAACGATCTGCGCCAGGCCGGCGCTCTCCTGGGACAGCGGCGCGAAGTACAACGTAGCCAGCACCAGGCCGGCGGCTTGCGCGTAAATGAAGAAGTCGTACCACTCGATGGTGGTACCGACCAAGGTGCCCGCGAGCACCTTGCGCTCTTCACGGCGGGCTGCTGGGCTGAGGTTGCCTGCCAGCTCTTCTGACGTTGACATATTTTCTCCGTTGAATTCACAGAACGGTTACCGAACGGTCGGTAATGTGACTGGAGCCATATTACCGGACAGTGACGGGCCACACATAGCGCCGCCATATCATTTCCATAACGCCCAAACGCTGCCGTGGTGCGCCACGACGTCGCTCTCCTGTGGGAACGACCGGAGCCCGTGAGCGCACCACACCCCAAAGAAGCTGCCGAGCACGGCGCTGCGTTCTATAGTTGGACGCTTTGTCCCGATATAGAACAATGGGACCTGTGAGGGCCGGCACAAGCACTGTGACCGGTTCCCGCCGCATTTCCCGTGCAGGACTTTCCAGAGGATGTACCGATGAGCCAGACCCCCATCAAACCCGCCCCGGCGCACTCGCAGACCCTGTCGCGCGGCATCAGGGCCCTGGAGATCCTGGCGGAGGCGCCGTCGCCGATGACGATCGCCGAGTTGTCCGAGGCGTTGGGGGTGCACCGCTCGGTCGCCTACCGGATCCTGCGCACGCTCGAGGACCATTCGCTGCTGATGCGCGATTCGGCTGGCAGGGTGCAGGCGGGGCCGGGCCTGGCCGCGCTGGCCCGGGGTGTTTCGCGGGACCTGCAGTCGGCGGCGCTTCCGGAGCTGACAGCACTCGCCAACGACCTGATGATGACGGCCTTTGTCGCGGTCTGGGACCAGCACGACTGCGTGACGCTGCTGACCGTGGAGCCGCGGCATACGACGGCACTGGTGCAGCGTCCGGGCACCCGGCATTCCTTTGCCGCGGGAGCCCCGGGCATCGCCATCCAATCGGCCCTGACCCGGGACCAGTGGGAGCAGCATGCTCCGGGCCAGCCGATCCGTCCGGAGGCCCGGCTCGCCAAGGCCGCCGGGTATGCCATCAGCCATGACGAGGTCATCCCCGGCGTCTCGTCGGTCGCCGTGCCGGTCACCGTCCCGGGGCAGCTCCCGGCTGCCGTGGCCGTGGTCTACATCCGGACCGACACTCCGGATGAGCAAATTGCCGAGGCCTTGAAGCGCTCGGCCGCAGTCATCGAGGCGGAGCTGCACTAAGCCCGGCCACGCCCCGCGGCGGCGGCTGCAGGAGCAAGGGGGCGGCGGTCAGGCGTCCCCGCGGCGCCGGACGACGGCGGCAGCGATCAGGCCAAGCACCAGCAGCATGGCTGAGGCGGCAATCGACACCAGGAACGCACCGGAGTGTCCCAGGTTCTCGGCCAGCGCCCCGGCTACCGCCGAACCAATGGCAGATCCGAGGACGACGCCGCTGGCGAGCAGCGTCATCACCGTGCCGAGCCGCTCGTCCGGAGCGACCAGGCTTCCGATGCCGTAGATGGTGACCATGGTGGGTCCGACGGGTACGCCGACCACCAGCAGCACGAGAATCATCGGCAGCACGTCGGCGGGCAGCAGCAGCAGGACGCAGAACGCCGTCATCGCCGCCGCGCACACGACCCAGCGGCTGGAATGTTTCCACCGTGCGGGCCAGTAGGCCACGGACAGCGCACCGAAGGCCGACGTCAGGCCCAGCAGCGCATACAGCAGGCCCGCGGTGTCGGCCGCGCCGAAGCTGCCGCCGAAGGCACTCAGGGCGTTCTGGGTTGCGCCGAAGAACACGCCCATGGCCACCATCCCCAGCACGGGGATGGCCACGAGCGGCCAGTTGATCCGCACCGGCGAGGCGGCCGCAGCGGCTCCGGGATGCGCCTTGACCAGTCCGGGCGTCACCGGGACGACCGCACGGTAGGTGGGGTGGACGGCAAAGGCAGTCACCATCGTCACGGTCAGGGCGGCGGCCAGCACGAAGGGCAGCCACGGGGCAATCAGCGCCGCGAGCAGCCCGACCAGGGCCGGTCCGAGCACGAACGTCAGTTCGTCGGCGGTGCTCTCGTAGGACAGCGCCGTGTCCAATACCGGCTTGTCCTTGCGGGTCATCGCCATCCAGCGCACCCTGGCCAGCGGGCCGACCTGCGGACAGGTGGCCCCGACGGCGAAGGACGCCGCAAGCACGGCCACGGGGCCGGCTCCACTGTCTCCGATGTAGACGCAGGTCAGCAGTACGGCAATCGCGCAGGTGTGTGCGGCAGCCGCGACCAGCAGCACGGGCCGCTGACCGACCCGGTCGGCAAGATAGCCGAAGAGCGGCGCGCCGGCGGCCGAGCCGATGCCTACGGCACCTGCGGCGAAACCGCCCGAGGCGTAGGATCCGGTGCTGACGGTGACCAGTGTCAGGGCGCCGACCGTGAGCATCGCCAGCGGCAGCCGGGCAAGGAATCCGATGGCCAGAAAAGAGGTTCCGGCCATCCGCGCCAGCCGCGCGTAGCGGCCGAAGGGGTTTCGGGTCTTGCGACGTCGGCGGCCGGAGGTGTCGTTGCCGGGGGCTTGTTGCTGGGCGGGCGCACCGGAATCAGAAGCAGTCATCGGTTTTTCCGTTGGTTCGAACCGCGCATCGTCCCGCCTCCCGATGCGCACAACCCGGATAACATAACCATCATACCGGTGGTCAGGCGGCCCCGGTGAGCACGGTGCGGACGGAGGAGCCGTGGCGCCCCTTCGTGACTTGGAGCTGGGCGCCGATGCGCTGCTTCATCTCCGCTACGTGGCTGACCAGGCCGATGACCCGGCCCCCGTCACGCAGTCCCTCCAACGCATCCATCACCTGCTCCAATGCCTGCTCATCCAGGCTGCCGAATCCCTCATCGACGAACAACGTCTCGATGTCCACGCCGCCTGCCTCTGCCTGCACTACGTCGGCCAGGCCGAGTGCCAGCGCAAGCGAGGCCATGAAGGATTCGCCGCCGGACAGGGTGGAGGTGCCGCGCCGCTGCCCCGTCCATTCGTCGCTGACGTGCAATCCCAGGCCCGACTTCTTGTTGCCGGACTTCGAGTCGTCGTGGACCAGGGTATAGCGCCCGTCGGTCATGGCAATCAGGCGTTCGGAAGCCGCCGCCGCAATCTGCTCCAGCCGCGCAGCCAGGACGTAGGTGGTGAGCGTCATCTTGCGTTCGTTCTCGCCCAGTCCCCTGACCGTGTCCGCCACTGACTGCAGGAGCTCGTGCCGTTCCGCGATCGGGGCCAAGCGGACTTGTTCCTCGTCGAAACGCCGGCGGTAGCTGGCAAGTTGTTGCTGCGACGCAGTCAACACCCCGTGCCGCACGTGGTGCTCCTGCACCAACCCGTCCAGGACCGCGGCTTCCCCGCGTGCCGCGTCCAGTTCCGCGGTCCCCGGCAGTGTTTCGCCCTTCTCGAGCGCGGTGCGGGCACGGACGACGGCTTCGGAGGACTCCAGCACCTGCAGCCGCTGGCCTGCTTCGGTGTAGGCGGTGTGGCGGCGCTGCAGTTCCTGCAGCTGTGCCGGTGCCAGCAGGGACACCCGGATTTCGTCTTCGGAGGCGAAGCTGGACTGCCCGATGGCCGAGGCCAGATCGGCTTCGGCCTGCTCCAACGCGTTGCCGCAGTGGCGGTGCTGTCCCAGGACGTCCAGGGCAGCGGCCAGCAGTTGGTCGAGGCGGGACAGCGAGGCCGCGTGTTCGTGCAGGCTGCCTCCGTCCGGACGGGCCTCGCGCAGCTTCTGCTCGAGTTCCTGCACGCGTTCCCTCCCGGCCTTGAGGTCGGAATCGGCGGAGGCCTTGGCCACGGCCAGAGCCGACAGCTGCCGGCCGTTCTCGTCGAGCTGCTCGGTCGTGGCGGCCGCCCGTTCCTGCAGTTTTGTGCGCCGTTCCCGCACCCCGACGGCCTCGTCCAAACGGGCACGGGCGGCGACGACGGCGGCGGCCGCTTCGGCGGCGTCGGTCGCGCCGCCGCGGGAGGCCAGGGCCGAGAGTTGCTGTTCCAGTGCCGCGCACGCCTCGCGGGCCTGGGAGTACGTGGCTTCCGCCGCCGCGTGGTCCTCCCGGGCTGCTGTTTCCTGTTCGCGGGTGACCAGGTGCCCGCCGGCGGCCGCGGCCGGTTGCGGATGTTCCGTTCCGCCACACACCGGACAGGGGTCTCCCTCTGCAAGGTTGGCGGCGAGCTCCGCTGCGGCCTGATCGAGTCGCTGTTCCAACAGCGACAACCAGGCTTCCTTGCGCCGAAGTTGCCTGGCGTGCGCCGCATCGCGGTTCCGGCGGGCCTCGTCGGTCTTGGCCAGGCAGGCGCCGTAGTCGGCCACGGTGTCCCGAAGCTGTCGGGCCTGTTCCAGCCGCTCGGTGAGCAGGCCGACGTCGTCGGAGGCTGCCGCCAGCGTGGCCAATTCCTCCTGCAGCCCGCGGCCGACTTCAGCCAGCCGTTCCCGGGTTGTTTCCGCGGCACCGATGTCCTTGGCCAATCGGCCCGCGTGCTGTTCCAACCGCCGCACGTCGGCAGCCGCCGCCTGCAACCGCTGCTCTTCCGGCAGCAGGGCGCGGATTCGTCCGAGCTCGGCGGAGAGCTGTGCCGCCGCCTCCTCGAGCAGCGCCTGTCCCGCGGCATCGGGGTCGGGGCGGCGGGAAACGAATGTTGGGAAGAGCGGATGGGCTTCGGCCTCGTCGATCCGGTCCAAAAACTCTTTCCCGGCCCGTTCCACAGCGAGTGCCGCCTGATCCCGATGCCGGATGGGCGACGCCAGCAGTTCCGCGGCCCGGTGCGATGCCAGGGTTTCGGTCAGCGCTGCGTGGCCGTCGGCGCCGTTGCGGTGCTCGGCTGCCAGTTTCTCCAGCGCCGCCAATTCCGCGTGGTCGGCCAGCGCCCGCTCGTGCCGGGCGATCGCCTCCCGCAGCCGGCCCAGCTCATCTTGTCCGCGCTCGGCCACGTCGCGGACGGAGCTGGCCGCGGACGCCATCGAGGACTCAAGCGCGGCGAGCAGGTCCGCGGCAGGCATTGACTGGTCCGGCATGTCCTCGATGGCCAGATGCCGGGCTGCTTCCTCTGTTGCCCGGGCGAGCAGGTGGTCGGATCCTGCCACCGCGGCCAGGTAGTCCGAGCGGGCCTTGGCCGCTTCGTCCGCCAGGACCTGCTCCACCGCCTCGTAGCGGTCGGTCGCGAACAGGCGCTGCAGCAACGGCCGGCGTTCCCTGGCGTCGGCGCGCAGGAACGCCGCGAAGTCGCCTTGGGGCAACAGGACTACCTTGGTGAACTGTTCCAGGCTCATGCCCAGGACGGCCAGCAGCTCGGCCGCGGCCTCGTCGTTGCGGCCGCTTTTCTGGACCCAGGCCCCGTTGATCTTCTCGCGCAGCAGCGTGCGCGCCTGCTCCGTCACCGATCCGGACCTGGCCCGGGACGAGGGCCGTTCCCACTGCGGGTTGCGGGTCACTTCAAACCGTCTGCCGCGGGCGGAGAATTCGCACACGACTTCCGGCTCTATCCCGGGTTCGGCGTGGTCGCTGCGCAGCCGCTTCCCCTGCTGGCGTGCGCCGGGAACGGACCCGTACAGCGCAAAACAGATGGCGTCCAGGATGCTGGTCTTGCCGGCCCCGGTCGGCCCGTTGAGCAGGAACAGCCCCTGCTCTCCCAGCTCGTCGAAGTCAATGGTTTCCCGCGCAGCGAACGGCCCGAAGGCCTGCATTTGAAGCCGGTGGATCCTCATGCCGCGGCCTCCGCTGCCTGCACGGCGGCCAACGCATCGGCCAACAGTGCGCGTTCGGCTTCGTCGGCCGGCCGGGAGCGGACGTGGTCCAGGAAGCCGCAGCAGACCTCCAGGTCGTCCTGGGCGTTCGCGATGCGCTGGCTGTAGCTCATGGTGTCCCGGCGCGGCCCGGAGGCGGGTTCGAAGTTGAGCACCAGCGTGTCGGGAAAGCGCGCCCGCAGCCGTTCCATCGCCTTCGCCGGGCGTTCGTCGTCGGTGACCGTGATTTGGCAATAGGCGTCCTGCGCCCAGGCGTGGTCCGCCGATTCGAGCAGGTCCTGCATGGTGCCCTTGAGCACGGCGAGCCTGCGCGGGGAGGGCCAGCTGACGTTTTCCACCGACGCGAGCCCGTCCGCGGTGAATTCGAGGATGATGCCGCCCTTCTCGTGTCCGGCCTCGGAGAACGAATAAGGCAGCGGTGAGCCGGAATAGCGCACCGTTTCGCTCAGCGCCTGGCGCCCGTGCAGGTGGCCCAGCGCCACATAGTCGAGGCCGTCGAACAAATCCAGCGGGACCGCTCCCACTCCCCCGATGCTCAGGTCCCGTTCGCTGTCCGAGGTGACGCCGCCGCTGGCAAAGGTATGCGCCATGACCAGGGAATGCACGGCGCCGCCGGCCCTCCTTTGCTCAAGGTCGGCACGGACGAGGTCCAGCGCCGACCGCGTGACGGCGGTGTGGCTGGGAGCCTCCGCTCCCAGCTCCTCCGCGCACAGCCGCGGCTCGAGGTACGGGATCCCGTACACGGCCAGGGTCGCACCGTCCAGGTTCAACTCCACCGGGTCCGCAAGCTGGTCCAGCCGGGCGCGGATATGGACCCCGCCGTAGGCCAGGATGCCGGAGCCGAAGCCCAACCGGGTGGCCGAATCGTGGTTGCCGCTGGTCAAGATCACCGTTGCCCCGGCACTGCGGATGCGCGACAAGGCATCGGAAAAGAGGTTGACCACATCTACACCGGGAAGCGCGCGGTCGTACACATCGCCCGCGATGAGCACCACGTCGATGCCCTCCTCGCGTACTGTCTGCAGGAGTTGCTCCACGAAAGCGTGCTGCGCCTGCAGCATCCCGACGCCGTGGAAAGAACGGCCCAGGTGCCAGTCGGACGTGTGCAGTAACCTCATATTTCCAAACTATCCGGCGGCTGGGACAGTTTCCGACAAGCGCAACGGCACGTCCCGAAATCGGGACGTGCCGTTGCGCGGGGGCTTGTGGTTATTCGCCGTGCGGGCGTGTCCGGTTCGGCTTGCGGTCAAAGAAGTCGCGGGCCTCGGCGGCGCCCTGATCGTCCGCCGGCGCCGGCTCGTCCGGCTGGTCCTCCACCGCGACGTCGGGAACCTCACGTCCGGCGGCGGACCCGCCGGGGACCGAGCCGGCGGCCGCGGCTCCAGCTGCCGCGGATCCGGCGCCCGCGCCTCCGGCCGACACCGTGCCGGCCGAAACGCCGCCGCCAGTGGCAGTCTTCCCCTCCACAGGCTTGCCGGAAGATGCAGCCGGTGCATCGCCGTCGTTGGTTGCCTTGCGCGGCCCGGGCACCAGTTCGGCACTGCGGTAGAGCAGCCCGGCGATCACCGCACCGAGCAGCGGGGCCGCCCAGAACAGCCACAGTTCGCCCAGCGGGCTGCCGTCCGCGAAATACACCGCGGCCGTGGAGCGGGCCGGGTTCAGTCCGGCGTTGGAAATCGGGAGCATCACGGCGGTCAGCACGCCGAACGCAAGCCCCACCGCGTACGGGGCGCTGCGGAGCCGGTCCAGGGACGAGGTGGCACCGAGGTAGACCGCCACGAGCAGCCCGGTGGCGACGGTTTCGGCCAGGAAAACCCCCGCCATCGAGAAGCCCAGTTCGTCGCCGCCGGCGTAACCGTTGGAGATGGACGTGAACACGCCGGCCGACTGGGCGCTGACCGGGTGGCTGCCCATGATCACCCAGAGCACGACGGCGGCCAGCGAGGTGCCGGCCAGCTGCGCCAGGACGTAGGGCGGCACCGACTTCCAGGAGGTCCGGCCCGCGAGCGCGCTGCCCAGCGTGATGGCCGGGTTGAAGTGGCCGCCGGAGACGTGGCCGAACGCAAGCATGCCGGCAACGACCGCCAGGCCGAAGCCGAAGGGGACGCTGAAGCCGCCCTGCGGATTAAACATGCCGATCCCCAGGGCACCGAAAAAGAGCAGGAACGAACCTGCCGCTTCGGCGCCGATGCGGGCCGAATAGCTGCGCCCCTCGCCTAGCCGGGGCGGGGCGGCGTGGACGGCCGGAGCCGGTGACGCGGGGTGGGCTGCTGCCATGGATACTGTCCTTCTGCAGGGCCGGCCAGCAGCCGGCGGGTTACTCAAAACTACTCCACTCTGGCATCGGGGTCTGTGAAAACGCTGGGTGCTGCCCGGCAAGCATGCCCGGCGAAAGGTCCGGTCCCGCGCCTAAGCTGGTAGTCGTGACTAACGATGCCCCGCTCCCCGGTTCCCCCTCCGCCGACGCGCCGGACTTCGCCGGCAGCGCGCCGCCCCCTCCCGGCACCATGCGGCCCGCTCCCGGCGCCGCCCAGCCCACACCGGTTCCCGCCGCCGTGCCGCCGCCCGTGACCCAGCCGGAGACGACGGCCCACGCGGTGCCGGACTTCGCCTCGCGGGTGCGCGGCTGCCTGCTCGGGGGCGCCCTGGCGGACCAATTGGGGGCCGGCGTCGAATTCGACTCCTTCGACGCGATCGCCGGACGCTTCGGGGCGGACGGGCTGCGGGACTTCTCCCAGCTGGCGGAGCCCGGCCACTTCTCCGACGACACACAGCTGACGCTTTATACCCTCGACGGGCTGACCGAGGCGCTGGAATGGGCCAATGCCGGTACCGCCGCCGACGAAGCCGCCTGCCTCTGGCTGGCTTACCTGCGCTGGTACGCCACCCAGGAGGGCCGCTTTCCGGACAACGCGCCGGAGCCCCAGCCGCGCTGGATCGACGAACAGGACGTGCTGCACGCACGCCGCGCCCCCGGCGCCGCCTGCCTGTCCGGCCTGGCCACCGGGGAAATGGGAACGCGGGCGCGCCCGGTCAACCCGGACTCGAAGGACTCCGGCACGGTGGTCCGGTCGGCTCCGTTCGGGCTGCTGCCGTTCGTCGACGACCAGACGGTCCAGCGGCTGGCCACGGACGGTTCGGCGCTCACCCACGGCCATCCGACGGCGCACCAGAGCGCGGCAACGTTCGCCACGCTGATCCGGCTGCTGGTGCACGAACAGGCCACGCTGCCCGGCGCCGCCGTGGCCCTGCTGGCCCGCACCGAGCAGGATCCGGCCGCCGCCGAGTTGGCCGGGCGGCTGCGCGCCGCCATCGAGCTGTCGGCAGGCGGCCCCGTGCAGCCGGCCGTGCTGACCGCCAGGCTGGGCCTGGGCCGGGTGGCCGAGGAAGCCCTGGCCATCGCCCTCTACGCCGTCTTGGCGACGGCGGACAGCACGACGCCGGAGCACCACTTCCGCCGGGCCGTCGCCGCGGCCATCAATCACGACGGCGACAGCGACTCGGCCGGCAGCCTCGCCGGGAACCTCCTGGGCGCCCATTATGGCGAGGCGGCGCTCCCCGCCGAATGGCTGGCCGCGCTGGAGGCCCCCGACGTCATTCTCGGCATGGCGGAGCGCTTCCTGGCGCAAACCCAGGGCTGAGCCCGTGGACCACGACCGCGCTGCCCCTGCGCTGCCCCGCCAGGACGGGAAGACGATCCTCGTGACCGGTGCCAGCGCCGGCCTCGGCTACTTCGCCAGTGAACAACTGGCCGCGGCGGGAGCCACGGTGGTCATGGCTGCCCGTGATGCGGCACGCGCCCGGGCAGCCATGGAAGCCGTCCGTCGCACTGTGCCCGGCGCGGACGTGCACTTCCAGGAGCTGGATCTTGCCAATCTGGCCTCGGTCCGGCAAGCGGCAGGCGAACTTGCCGAGCGGGGGCGGATCGATGCCCTGCTGGCCAACGCCGGGGTAATCGGTTCCCGGGAACTGCAGTTCACCGCCGACGGCTTCGAACTGCAGTTCGGCACCAACCACCTGGGCCACTTCGCGCTCGTCGCCGGGCTGATGCCTGTACTGCGCCGCAGCCGCGGCCGCGTGGTGCATGTGGGCAGCATCAGCCATCGCTGGGTCCGGCCAGACTTCCGCCGGGCCGCTTTGCCGGCCCGGTACTCCAGCTACCGGTCCTACGCGCTGTCCAAGCTGGCGGTGATGAGTTTCGGATTCGAGCTGGCGAACCGGCTGGAGGCGGTGGGCTCGCCGGTCGCTTCCGTGGTGGCCCATCCCGGGTACGCGCGCAAATACTTCACCCCGGACCGGCCGGGCCTGCAGCTGTCGCGTCCGGCGGCGGGCTGGCAACGGGTGCTTTTCGGGCTGGTGGCGCAGGGCAAGGACGCCGGCGCCCGGCCGCTGGTGCACGCGGCAGCCGCCGAGGAGGTCCGCAACGGCGACTACTGGGGACCGGACGGGCCGTTCCAGCTGACCGGACGCCCCGCCGTCGTCGCGCCGCGGCGGCACGCCCGCGAGCGCAACGCCGCCTCGCGGCTGATCGACCTGTCCGAGGAACTCACCGGAGTAGGCCTCCGGCTCTGACTCCGGCGGCGGGTCAGCGGCGGCGGGTCGACGGCGGCGGGTCAGGCGCTGTGCGCGGGCCAGCGTCCCCCGATCATCTGCAAGAACTCGCCTTCGGACAGCACCTCGATCTGCTGGCCCTTGCTGTGCAGTTGCAGCACCTTGTGTGCCTTGGCCGTCACGCGGCCGCTCTTGAGGTCGGAGGCGACGAAACCGTCGCCGACGACGAGCACGGTGGTCTTCCGGGTGACGTTGCTGGCCGGCCGGGCCCCCAGCTCCGCCGCCCGGTTCTTCGCCTCCTGCCGGGACAGGCCCAGATTGCCGGTGAAGACCACGGTCTGGCCGTACAGCGGGTGGGAATCGTCGGCCGCGTGGTTGGGCTCGGGGTTCTCCCCCTCGTCCGGCCAGTAGGTCCAGGCCGACGACGGCGCCGCGCCCCCGGCCGCCCCCAGCGCCTGCCGCTCGAGCGCCGTCCGGGTGGGTTTGGACACCGCCGCGCTGCCGGGGAGGTAGGCCTCCAGGCGCGTGGCGCGCAACTGCATCGCGGTCAGCAGCTCGGGAATGCTGCCGGCCGAGTTGCGGCCGGCGATGTCGATCATGATGCCGGCGCAGGCCCGCGCGTCCGCCACGGCGTCGTGGTGGTTGTGCAGCGGCACGCCTGCGGCCTCGGCGACGAACGGCAGGGAATAGGACACCAGCGAATAGCTGCGCCGCGACAGGATGACGGTGCAGGCGTAGTCGTAGGCCGGCCCGGAGAGTTCCGAGACCTCCAGAGCCGATCGAATCACGCCCATGTCGAAGGCGGCGTTGTGGGCGACCAGCACGTCGGAGCCGATGAAGGCTGCCAGGTCGGCGAAGATCTCGCCGAAACGCGGCTTTCCCGCCACCATGCCCGCGGTGATGCCGTGGATCTGGACGTTGCGCCGGTCGAAGTGGTCGAAGCCCTCCGGCGGCCGCATCAGCCAGGAGGCTTCCTCGACGATCCGGCCGTCACGGACCTTGCTCAAGCCGACGGAGCATGGGGAGCCCCGGAACCCGTTTGCCGTCTCGAAATCGATCGCCGTGAAGTCAACTGCCACGCGTTCAACCCTAAGCGACGGCACCGACGGTTCTGCGCCTGCAACACGCCCGACGGCGGCCCCGGAACGCGCGCTGGGGCCGCCGTCCTGCGGACGGGTCAGGGCTTGGTCAGGGGGTGGCCCGGCGGAGGGTCAGGTAGGACCCGGCCGCCAGGGCCGCGCAGAACAGCGCCGTCCAGCCGGAGGTGCTCAGCGGGGTCTGGGCCACCAGCCACCCGCCGACGGCCGGCCACCAGCCCTGCCAGGCGATCAGGCCCAGCAGCCCGATCAGGACCACGGCGATCGCGATCCATGTGACCAACATCCCGGTCGCCTGCCAGCGTTTGTAGATGGTGGCGAACCAGAAACCGATCATGAACAACGCAACCATGGCGATGAAGTAGAACAGGATCTGCACCATCGGGCTGCTGTCGGCGATCCAGCCCAGGGCATACATCCTGCCGTTGAAGCCCCAGCCGCCGGTGGCAACTTCCAGCAGGCCCAGCAGGTAGTAAAGGACACTGACGGCAAGAGCAACGACGGCGAACAGGCCGACGGTGCCGAGGTAAAAAGTACGGCGGCTCACGCTCATCGCCTGCGAGAACGGGAACGTCAGTGTCAGCGACTGGATGCCCAGCGCCAGGAAGTACCACATCACCGCCTGCGCGGTTCCGGAATATAGCGTCCCGCCGTCGGCAGGAATCATCGCCCAGATGGCCAGGGTCACCAGAAAGGAGGCCAGCAGGATTACGGCGGGGATGCCCAGGAAGGTCCACTTATTGATCAACTGCATGCGCGCTACGTTGATGACGCGGTTCATTTCAGGACCTCCAGCTCGGAGTCGGCATCGGCGACGGCATCGGTTGCAGCAGTGGTCTTCCGCACGACCAGTTGTTGGAGCGACACCGGCGCCAACTCCACACCGAGTTCCGCAGCCTCGGCGCGTTCGCTATCCGACAGCCTGCCGTCGATGGTCCACGAGGCCAGCGAGCCCAGCGATTCACGGTGCAGCACTTCCCGCCCCGCCGCGAAGGACCTGACTGCTGCGGCGCCGCCGGACACGGTGAAGGCCGTCCCGCGGATCGCTTCGGCGTCGTCGTCCATGATGATCCGGCCGCGGTCGATCAGCACGACGTGCTCCAGCAGGTTCGCCACCTCGTCGATCAAGTGCGAGGAAAGGATGATGGTGCGCGGATGGTGGGCGAAATCCTCGACCAGCCGGTCATAGAAGATCTGGCGGGCCACGGCGTCGAGCCCCAGATACGGTTCGTCGAAGAATGTTATCTCCGCGCGGGATGCCAGCCCGATGATCACGCCGACGGCGGAGAGCTGGCCGCGGGAAAGCTTCTTGATCCGCCGTTTGGGCGGGAGCTGAAAATCCTCGACCAACCGGTCTGCGTAGGCCTGGTCCCAGTTCCGGAAGAACAGGGCGGCGGACTTGAACGCCTGCCGGGGGGTGAAATCGTCCGGGTACTTCTGTGATTCCCGGATGAAACAGATCCGGGACAGCACGGCGTCGTTTTCATACGGGTGCTGCCCGAAGACCAAGGCTTCACCGCTGCTCTGGAAGCCTTGGCCAGTGAGCACCGACATCAGGGTGGTCTTGCCGGCGCCGTTTCGACCCAGCAACCCGTAGATCCGGTTGCCCTCCAGACGGAGGCTGACGTTGTCCAGTGCCTTGGCATCGCGGTAGGACTTGCTCACCTGCCTCAGTTCGATGGCGGGTGTGTTCTGGTAGCTCATGGGGACACGCTTCCCTCTGTCATGTCGCTGGTGGACTCGGTGCGGTGGAGCATTGCGGTCAGCTGTTCGGTGCTGATACCCAGTTTTCGTGCTTCCCGGGCCATCGGCTGAACGTACTCGCGGTAGAAGTCGTCACGCCGGCGGGCCAGTAAGCGGGAGCGGGCTCCGGCGGCTACGAACATGCCGATCCCCCGCTTTTTGTACAGAATCCCGTCATCGACCAAGCGGTTGACGCCTTTGGCCGCGGTGGCGGGATTGATCCGGTAGAAGGCGGCGAACTCATTGGTGGACGGCACCTGGCCTTCCTCGGCCAGCGCCCCGTCCACGATGTCGTTCTCAACGCGCTCGGCGATCTGGAGGAAGATCGGCTTTGAGTCATCGATCACTGCCGCCTCCCTTTCCCGGCCCATTGCACCCCTAGTTGGGTTGGGTGCACGGGTTCATTACTTATGTAGCTAACCATACAACAGGTGGAGTACGTGTCAACTGGAGGAGGATCGGGCCACTGAACGCCTAGGCCGAGCCGGCCCGGAGCTCGTACGCGGGCTCCGGGGTGCGGACGCCAGGCAGTTCCCGTCAATACGGCAGCGGCGCACTTGGGCCAGCGGGCATCACGGTGGCGGCGCAGGCCCCGTCAAGGATGTGAGGGATCACGGTGGCGGCGGACTGCCGTCAAGGGGTGTGAGGGCGATGCCTGGCGGCCGGGGGCCCGTCAAGGTGTAAAGGCAGCGAGGTGTCAGCGGAGTGGCGTCCGTCGCCGTAAGGACCGGTGGGGGCTAGAGCAGGATTCGTGGTGCGGAGGAACTGGCGGCGGAACGGAAGGTCTACAGGGCCGGCGGCAAAGCTGACCGATGGGAGGATCAGCCCTTAGCAGCTACCTACGCCCGCCGGTTCCTGATCTTGCGGATCCTGGTGGTCAACCAGTACAGGCCAGCAACAACGACGACGACAATGACGATCTTTTGGAAGACGCCGGCGTACTCCTCCACGATGTGCCAGTTCTCTCCCAAGTAGAAGCCGGCCAGCACAAAGATGCTGTTCCAGATCAGGCTCCCGGCTGCGGTGAGCGCGAGGAACTTGCCCATCGGCATGCGCTCGATGCCGGCGGGGATGGAAATCAGGCTGCGGAAGATCGGGATCATGCGACCAAAGAAGACTGCCTTGTAGCCGTGGCGGTTGAACCAGGCTTCCACCCTGTCCACATCTTCCAGGTCGATCAGCGGAAGCTTGTCGGCAATGGCGCGCATGCGCCGTCGGCCCAGCCAAGCGCCCAACCCGTAAAGCGCCCACGCGCCGATAATCGAGCCCAGCGTGGTCCATACCAGCGCCTCGATAAGGCTGAAGCTGCCGCGGCTGGCCGTGAAGCCTGCCAGCGGGAGCACCACTTCACTGGGCAGCGGCGGGAAAAGATTCTCCAGCGCGATCGCCAGACCCGCGCCTGGTGCCCCGATGCCTTCCATCAGCCCTACGGCCCACTCGGCCACCCCGGTGAGGGCAGAGGTATCATCTGCGGACTGGGCAGGGCGGGGACCGGACATCAGGTAAGGGATCAGCATGCTCATCGTGTACAAGTCTGCCTTACCGTCCCCGTCATGACCGAACCGGGCGTCGGGTCTGGACGGTCCGGACACCCGAAGAGGTGCAGTTCGCTCGCAATCCGCACAGCTATAACTTAATTGCCCTTATTGCTGGACGTGGGGAACTGCGCCTACACATCAGTCGGAAGCGTCGACGACGCCGTGCCCGCACCGTCGACTCCCCAAGAGCCGCTTCGGCGGCGAACGCGGACCTAAAGTCACCACCTGCAGCGAGGGTGCCTGGTAGTGGTGGCGGGGTGGAGGTGTAGGTGTGTCCGGTGGGGGTGGTGGTTTCCACCTTGTGGTGTGGTCCATCAACAGGGCGGCTGGACCAGCCTTCGGCTTCCTTTGACTGGTTGCATTGTTCGCACAGCCCCTGGCCGTTGGCCATGGTCGTTTCACCGCCCTGCGTCCAGGGCACGATGTGGTGATGTGCCGGATCGGGGCGTCGCACCAGGGCCTTGCGCAGACGGCGTCGCGGGCGTGGATCATCCGGCGCATCCCGTCGGGGAATCTCCGTGCGGCC
>NZ_JBNHGE010000032.1:0-34950 GCF_059090935.1 Arthrobacter sp. Y3223166
CTGCTCGCATCGCTGTATGCGGCGGCCCGGCAGGACACCATCGCGGCCGTCGACCTGGCGCCCGCCGGCGGGACCCTGGCGCTGCGGCTCGGGGTGCCGGACGCACCGGCCATCGACGACGCCGCCTCCGTCCTGCACTACTCCCCCGCCGGGAGCGCGGACGACCTGCGCCGGCAGCTGGCCGCCGCCGGGCCCAACCTCTGGGTGGCCGGGGAACGTGCGCTCGGCGGGCATGCCGGCAATGCCGCGCTTTCGGCGGCCGGCCAGAACATCTCCCGGTACTGCCCGGTGGCGGTTTACGACTGCGCCACCGGCCCGGGCGAGAACCCGGACACCAACTGGGCCATCGGCGTCGCGCAGTTGGCCGTGCTGGTGGCCCCCGCCTCGGTGGCCGGGGTCCAGGACGTGCGGCGCACGGCGGCCGCGTGGGCGGCCACCCCTGAGCTGGCCGGGACCGGCCTGCTGGCCGTATTGACCCGGACGGATGCCGACGCCCCGCTGGACCCGATGGCCGAAGCGAAGCTGCTGGCGCGGGACGGAATCTCCGTGCTGCCCCTGGGCTACGACCGGCACCTGGCCGGCGGAGTGGAACTCGACCCGGGGCTGATGTCCCGCGCCGTCCGGCTGCAGGCGGCCGAGCTGGCCTCCACCGCGCTGGCTTTGGCGATGGAGCACACCGGCCGATGAGCGTGAAGATCTTCCACCGGCCGGCCCGGACCACCGCCCCGGCGCGCGAGGCCGCCCCCTTCAGCCTGGAGGCCCCGCCGCCCATGGGCGAGAAGGCCGGCAGGATGAACGCCATGGCGCTGATCCCGCTGCTGGGCGCCGGATTGTCCATGACCGTGATGATGCTCTTCCGCGGCAACAGCCTGGCCGCCGTCGGCGCCATCGCGATGATCGTGACCGTCGTCGCGTCCATCGTCATGATGCTGGGCCAGCGCGGCCGGGCGGCCCGCGCCCGAGCCGAAGAACGCGACCGCTACCTGGAATACCTGGAGGAGTGCCGGGCCACGCTCCGCGCCGACGAGCAGCGCACCATCACCACGGCGCGCACCAGCAACCCGGAGCCCACTGCCCTCTTCGACATCGTCCGCAACACGCAGCGGCTTTGGGAGCGGCGGCGCGGCAACGAGGACTTCCTGCATGTGCGGATCGGTTCCGGCGAGCGGATCAGCCGGCAGATCACCATCAACGAGCAGGGCCCGGCCACGGCCCAGCGCGACACCTTCATGGACAACGAGGTCCGGATCCTGCAGCGGCGGTATGAGACGTCGCCGGATTTGCCGCTGACCCTGCCGCTGGACTCGGCCGGCAACGTCAGCATCATCGGCTCCCGCGGGTTCGTGCTCAACGCCGCCCGGAACCTGCTCGCCGAGGCCTGTGCCTTCCACTCGCCCGAGGACCTGCACGTGGGGATCGCGGCCGGCGAAGACCGGCTGGGCGACTGGGACTGGGCCCTGTGGCTGCCGCATCTGGCGGACCAGAAGCAGGCCCACGCCACCGGCCCGGTCCGCCGGATGGCCCGGTCCCTGGACGAACTCGGTGCCGTGCTGGCCGACGAGCTGAACCGCCGCGCGGTGGTGGCTGCCGAATCCTCCAAGAACGCCCGGGGCGCCAGTCAGCACCTCCCGCGGCTGCTGGTGCTCGCCGACTGCTACGGCGGGCTGCCCGAAGAACTCGTGCTGCCGGACCGGCACGCCGGACTGGCCCACCTGGGCATCACGGTGGTCCATCTGGTGGCCGACCGCGGCCAGGAGCCCGGCGAGGTCAGCGTGCGCGTCACCCAGGCCGGCGCGGCCGCGGATTCCGCGGCCTCCGGCGCCCCGCCGTCGGACTCGGGATTCACGATCCAGAACTACCGCGAGGATCCGGTCGAGCCGGTCGTGGAACAGGGAACCCTGGACCCCCTGGCCGTGCCGACCGCCGAGGCGCTGGCCCGGGAACTGGCACCGATGCGGCTCTCGGCGGACTCGCTGGAACACAACACCGCCGCCAGCTCGGACAGCTTCCTGGACATGCTCGGCCTGAGCCCGGCGCTGGACGAGGCGGACATCAGGCGGCTCTGGAAGCCGCGGAGCGAAGTGGACTTCCTGCGGATCCCGCTGGGCCCCGACGACCGCGGCCGGCCGGCCCTGCTGGATCTGAAGGAATCGGCGCAGTTCGGCATGGGCCCGCACGGGCTCTGCGTCGGCGCCACCGGCTCCGGCAAGTCGGAGATGCTGCGGTCGCTGGTGCTGGGTCTGCTGGCCACCCATCCGCCGGAACTGCTGTCCATGGTGCTGGTGGACTTCAAGGGCGGCGCCACGTTCGCTCCCTTCGCCGACGCGCCGCAGGTCTCCGGCGTGATCACCAACCTGGCCGATGACGCGAGCCTGATCGAACGAATCTACTCCAGCCTCAACGGCGAGGTGGTCCGGCGGCAGGAAGTGCTCAAGGCCGTCGGCAACATCGCCAACATCACCGACTACCAGCTGCACCGGCAGGAACGGCTCGCCCGCGGCGAGGCCATGGAGCCGCTGCCGCACCTGGTGGTGATCATCGACGAGTTCGGCGAACTGCTCACCGCCCGGCCGGACTTCATCGACCTGTTCCTCTCCATCGGCCGGATCGGCCGGTCCATCGGCGTGCACCTGCTGTTGAGCAGCCAGCGGATCGAGTCCGGCAAGCTGCGCGGGCTGGAGACCTACCTGTCCTACCGGATCGGGCTGCGCACGCTCTCCGAATCGGAATCCCGCACCGTGCTGGACACGCCGGATGCCTTCCACCTGCCGCCGGTCCCGGGATACGGCTACCTGAAGGTGGATACCACGGTCTACACCCGGTTCAAGGCCGGGTACGTCTCCGGGCCGCTGGAGGATGTCCAGGCCCAGGAGGCGGACGAAACCGCCGGCGACGACGGCCCCCGGGTGCTGCCGATGCCCACGTATGCGGCCAGCCTGGAGCGGGCGGACGACGCCGGCGCTGCTGCCGCCAGGCCGGCGCGTACCGGGGCGTCCAAGCGCACCACCGGTCCGACCGTCCTGTCCACGCTGATGGCCACCCTGGCCGGATTCCCGCGCGCCGTGGATCCCATCTGGCTGCCGCCGCTGCCGGCGGCGCTGGCTCTGGACACCGCCGCCGGTTCGGTGACCACCACCAGCCAGGGCATCCGGCTCGCCTCCGGCGGCGGGCTGAAGGTCCCGATCGGCCTGCTCGATGACCCGGCCAAACAGTGGCAGGGCGTGTGGGAACTGGACCTGAAGTCGGCGGGCGGCAACGTGGCCATCATCGGCGGGCCGCAGTCGGGCAAGAGCACCGCGCTGCGCACCATCGCGGCCTCGCTGGCCCTGACCCACAGCCCGCAGGAGGTAGGCATCTACTGCGTGGACCTGCTGGGGAACTCGCTGATCCCGCTGGAGGGCCTGCCGCATGTGGGCGGAGTGGCCGTGCGGACCAACCGCGAGGTAGTCCGCCGCACGGTGGAAGAAGTGCTGGCCATGCTCGGCGAGCGTGAGATCGTCTTCGAGAAGTACCAGGTGGATTCGCTGGCCACCCTGCGCAGGCTCTGCGCCCAAGGCAAGATTCCGGAGCTGCCGAGCGCCGACGTCGTGCTGGTCCTGGACGGCTACGGCCTGCTGACCGACGAATTCGAGGACATCGAACCGGCCGTGCACGCGCTGATCGCCCGCGGCGGCGGCTACGGCATCCACGTGGTCACCACCGCCAACCGGCAAAACGAGATCCGGCTGGCCCAGCAGTCCTTCTTCGGCACCAAGATCGAGCTGCGCCTGGCGGATCCGGCAGATTCCTCCTACGGCCGCAAACTGGCCGAGACCATGCCCGCCGACCGGCCGGGCCGCGCGCTGACCGACGCCAGGCTTTTCGGCCACTTCGCGCTCCCGCGCATCGACGGCGTCGCCGACGCGGACACGGCCACGCAGGGCACCCGTGACATGGTGGCCGCCGTCGCCGCCTCCACCGATGCCCGCGCCATGCAGGTGCGCATCCTGCCGCAGGTGGTGGAAGCCGCCCAGCTCGAGGTCCCGGCGCTCCAGGGCCTGCTGCCGCTCGGCCTGCGCGAGACCGACCTGGGCCCCGAAATGCTGGACGTCGTCCGCGGCGAGCACCACCTGATCGTGATGGGCGACGAACAGTCCGGCAAGACCAACCTGGTCCGTTCCCTGGTCGCCTCGCTGGTGGCGCAGTACCCGTCCCGGGACCTGGTCTTCGCCGTCTTCGATCCCCGCCGGGCGCTGGCCGACGTGGTCCCGGACGCCTACCTGGGCGGCTACGCGCCGAGCGCCGCCCAGGCCGAGCCGCTGGCCAACGCGATCGCCTCGGAGCTGTCCAAGCGGACCACCGGCGGCGACGCGATGCAGGACAGCATCGGCGAGGCGGACAGCATCCCGCGGATCGTCCTGCTGGCCGATGACTACGACATCCTCACGGCCGGCGGCGCCGGCCCGCTCCGCTCGCTGATCGAATACCTGCCGATGGGCCCGGAACTGCAGCTGAACGTGATCCTCACCCGCCGGGTGCGCGGGGCCGGCCGCGGCATGTACGAACAGTTTTTCGCCGCGCTGCGGGACTCCGGCAGCACCGGCCTGATCCTCTCCGGCGACCGCTCCGAAGGCGGCCTGCTCAACAACGTGCGCGCCCGCCGGCTGCCGCCCGGCCGCGGCCTGCTGGTCCGCTCCGGCGGGCCCGTGCAGACAGTACAGACCCTGTGGACCCCGCTGGAGGCGACCGTTAATGTCTAACACCGTCACCGTCGTCGCGCTCGATGAGCCGGGCCAGGACGTGGTCATGGTTTCGCTGCTGGCCGTGGTGCCGCAGGAGTACGTCCGCGAGGCCGCCGGAAACGCCCTGCTGGAGGTCGAGGACGGCAACGGCACCACCCTGCTGGCCGTCGAGCTGCCGCGCCTGGTCCGGGTTCCCGGCGAGGTGTCCCGGCTGCTCGCCGGCGCCACCGTGAACGCCATCGACGGCACCCCGATCCCGTCGATCTTCTCCGACCACCCGGACTTCGCCGAGCCGGAGCACCAGGACCTGTGGTGGCAGGAGATCACGGTCCGCAACGGCATCCCCGACGGCGACTCCCTCGGCTACCGGGTGGCGCAGAACATCGCCGTGCGGTGCCGCGGCGCCGTCGTCACCCACCAACTGCCCGGGTCCGGAGAATAGGGATGGGCATGCACGCGTCCGCCTTCGATTTCCACACCGAACGAACCGCCGTCGTCTTTCAGGACAAGCCGCTGGCGTTCCTCTCCCCCGCCCTCACCCGCGCCTACGTGGCCGCCCGCGCATCGGAGCGCCAGTTCGTGGTGATGACGCCCAGCACCGGCAAGCTGACGCTGCCGCTGTACCAGCTGCTCCAGCGCGAGGGCTGCATCTGGATGGCCAGCGCCGCGGACGGCACGTTCTACAACGGCTTCACCGGCCAGCAGTACCGCTGGGGCGGGGACGTCTTCGCCGCCGAGGAACAGTTGGCACCGGACTACCTCCAGGCACCGGCCGGATCCGACGGCGTGATCCAGGCCCGCGGCGAGATCCTGCATCCCGCCAGCGCATCCACCCGCATCGGCGACTTCACCGCCGCGCTGTTCGCCGAGTTGACCGGCGCCGCGCCGGTGGGCTGGGGCATCCACGAGCCGGTCAGCGAACCGTGGGACGTTGCCGGCCTCACCGACTACTGCTTCCGTCTCGCGCCGATGACCGGCAACATCGTCGTGGTCGGCCGTCCCCGCCCCGGCACGGAGGTGCCGTCCATCGGCGTGCTCACCGTGACGCGCTCGTCGACGGGTGTGCACGAGTCGGTGGAGCTGTTCTGCGAATCGGTGGACCCGCTCAGCGACGACGAGTTGGCCTCCTTCGGTTCGGCCATGCACCGCGCCCACGCCCGCACCGCGCTCGCGGGGCACACCATGCTGCTGGACCGGCTGGCCTTTCCCGCGCGCTTCACCGGCGTCAGCGTCCCCGCATGCTCGTTCTTCGGGCCGGAGGCGCTGGCGCAGTTCGGCCCGCAGCAGGCCCTGGCCGCCGCCGGCGAGCGCGCGCGGCTGGTGGGCGTCCCGCCGCTGCAGTCGCTCGCCGTCACCTATCACCGCGATCCCTCCGGGGGCCGCCAGCATCCGCTCGACGAATTCAGCGACCTGGTGGGAAAGCTGGCCGGCGGGAAGTTCTGACGGCCGCGGCCGCACGGGGGTACGGTGGGTGGAATAGAAATCACCGACCGGAGGTTGTCGCCAGCGTGTCCATGAACGACGGCGGTGCCACCTCGGAGCCCTCTTCCCCCGCCCGCGTGGCCGGGAGCCACGATGGCGGCGCCAGCGCTGCGTCCCGCGGGGGGCGGGACACCGAGACCCGGGCCGGCATGGCCTACGGCCTCTCGGCCTACGGCCTCTGGGGCATCCTCCCCCTGTACTTCACCGCGCTGATACCCGCCGGCCCGCTGGAGATCGTCGCCAACCGAATTGTCTGGTCGCTGCTGTTCTGCTTCCTGCTGATCACGGCGCTGCGCGGCTGGCGCACCTTCGGCGCCGCGCTGGGCAACAGGCGCACCTTCGGGACGTTGTCCCTGGCCGCGGGCCTCATCGCGGTCAACTGGTTGACCTACGTGTTCGCGGTGCTGAACGGACACGCCATCGAGGCCGCGCTGGGATACTTCATCAATCCGCTGGTCTCCGTGCTGCTGGGGGTCATCCTGCTGAAGGAACGGCTGCGCCCGGCGCAGTGGGCCGCCATGGGCGTTGCCTTCGCCGCCGTGCTGGTGCTTGCCTTCGGGTACGGCAATGTTCCGTGGATTGCCCTGATCCTGGCGCTCAGCTTCGGGTTCTACGGTCTGGTCAAGAAGAACATCGGCGGCCGCGTCGACGCCGTCACCAGCCTGAGCGTGGAAACGCTGGTGCTGACCCCGGTCTCCGTGGCCGTCATGCTCATCCTGATGGCCGCCGGCCAGGCAACCCTGCTCTCCGAAGGCGGCGGCCACTTCTGGCTGATGGCCGCCAGCGGCCTGATCACCGCGCTGCCCCTGCTGTTCTTCGGCGCCGCCGCCCGCCGGCTGCCGCTGAGCACTGTCGGCATGCTGCAGTACCTGGCCCCGCTCCTGCAGTTCATCATCGCCCTCGTCTTCCTGCACGAGCCCATGCCCTTGGAACGCTGGATCGGCTTCGGCCTGGTCTGGCTCTCCCTGGCCATCCTGACCACGGACATGGCCGTGGCCCTGAAGCGGGCGCCCAAGGCCGGCGGGGAGCCGGCGGCCGCCCAGGCACCCTAGCGGGGTGCGGCGGCTAGAGGCCGGACAGCCCGTCGTGCGTTGACCAGAAGTCGGACATGGGTCGTGGCCGGCCCATGGTGAGCGCTTCCAAGTAGAGAAGATGCGCGTGCCAACCGGGCAGGTAATTGACCGCTTCGCTCCCCAGCCCGTCGTGGGCCAGGTCCAGGGTGGTCGTACTGCCGACCGGGGTGAGGATGATCCGCACCTGCGACGGCGGCTCGTCCGGAAAGTCCCACGTCATGTGCAGCAGTTTTTCCGGTTCACATTCCAGAATCCGGCTGGTACAGCAATAGTTTTCCGCGTGCTGGATGGTCACCACATCCCCGCCGACGAACCGCCCGGACGTTAATGTCCCCAGCCAATGAGGCAAGGCTTCCGGGTCTGTCAGCCCCCACCAAAGGCGGGCCGCGGGCACCGGCATGGACCACCTGTGGGACACGTGTCCCTTCGCCGCGTGAACGGCACGACTTAGGAGAGGCATACCCGGAGGCTAACGCACCCTCGGGCACTTCGGGCTCTGCCGCTTCGGTCCGGCCCGCCGGGCAGGCCCAGCACTAGTATCGGATCGCGTCGATCACCTTGACCCGCACGGCCACCACCGCCGGGATCAGGCCGGCCAGTGCGCCGACGGCCGTCGCGGCGCCGATGCCCAGCAGCGCCGCTTCCACCGGGAACGGCGGCAGTTCGCTGATGCCCTGGGCGATCAGGTCCTGGATCCACGGGCTCTTCACCACGGCGACGGCGAGCATCACCCCCGCCACGCCGGCCACGAACGTCGCGACCACCGATTCGAGCATGACGCCGAAGAAGATCCGGCCGGAGGTCGCCCCGAAGCTGCGCCGGATGCCGATCTCCCGCACCCGGTACCTGACCGTCACCATCGAAATGTTGAGCAGTCCCACGGCGCCCAGCAGCAGCACCAGGCCGGCGATGCCGCCTACCGCCCACTGGATGCCCTCGAACGGGTCGCCCCAGGCGGCATAGTCGCTGCGGTACACATTCGCCTGGGCATCGGGGAACTGGGCCTGAAGGTCACCGGCGATCGCCGCGCTCAGGCCCGGCTCGAGCTCGGCCGGGAGCCACATTTCCAGCACGGGAGGAGGACCTGCCTCCCCGCCGAGGCCCCAACGCTCGTAGTGGTTGGTGAGCATCATGGCTTGGGCCATGGCTTCCTGGTGGAAGTCCGGCATCACTCCCACCACGGTGGCCGCGATCGGCCGCTGCTGGAAGATCTGCACCACGGGGTTCAGCGCCAGGTCCGGTGCACCCAGCTGCCGGTGGAATGCTTCGTTGATGATCACCGCCGGCGCAAGCGCCGCGGCGTCGGCTTCCGTGAACCAGCGGCCGGTGACCAGGTTGACCCGCCGCATCTCGCCGTAGCTGCGGTCCACCACCGTGGTCTCGGCCGTCATGACGCCGTGGGGGAACTGGAACGGAACCTGGGCGAAGGCCCGGCGGCTCGCGTATTCCACGCCGTAGCGTTCCACGAGCCCCTCGAAGGCGGCCTGCAGGACCGCCGGTTCCTCGGTTCCTGTCGGCAGGTGGACCTCAGCCGTCACGGTCGCTGCGCGGCCTCCGGATTGTTCCTGCCCCTGCACGATGCCTTCCCTGGCCATGTTGCCGAGCCCGACGACGGTGGTCAGGGCCGCGACGGACAGCGCCACGCCGATCAAGGCCAACAGGACCCGGGTCTTGTGGATGCGCAGCTCGGCCCATGCCTCGACCAGGAGGGCAACGGCGCCGGTCATGCTGCCTGCTCCGAAGCGTGCAGAATCCCGTCGCCCAGCCGATAGTGCCGCTGGGCCAGGACCGCCACGTTTGCATCGTGCGTGATGGTCACCAGGGCCGCACCCGACTCCCGAACCACCTCGTCCAGCAGGGCCATCACGTTTTGCCCGGTTTCGATGTCCAGGGCGCCGGTAGGCTCATCGGCAAGAATCAGCCTGGGCGAGCGCACCAGCGCCCGCGCGATGGCGATCCGCTGCTGCTCACCGCCGGAGAGCCTGTGCGGTTTCTCCCCCAGCCGGTCGCCCAGGCCGACCCGATCGAGCATTTCAGCGGCCAGCCGCTCGCGCCGCCAGAATTGCCGGCCGCGGGCATAGAGCAGCGGGACCATGACGTTTTCCAGTGCTGTACGGCCCGGCAGAAGGTTGAACTGCTGGAAGATGAATCCCACGCGGGCACCGCGGGCCATGGCGCGCTGCTTTTCCCCGAGGGACGAAACCGCCCGCCCCTCGAAAAACATCTCGCCGGTGCTCGGCACATCCAGCAGGCCCAGGATGTTCAGCAGGGTGGACTTCCCCGACCCGGACCGGCCGACTATCGACACGTGCTCGCCGGTACCGATGCTCAGCTCGATGCCCTGCAGGATGTGCAGCGGGCCGCGGTCCGGGATGTGCACGCTCCGCGTCACGCCCTGCAACTCCAGCAGCGGGGCCCCCGCCGCCGCAGCGCTCATCCGCCCACCATGCCGAAATCGCCTTCCATCCCGGGCATCATCTGGTCCCCCGGCGCGCCGGGAATGAACTGCAGGACCAGGTCGCCCTCGTCCAGCCCGTCGACGATCTCCACCTGCATCCCGTCGGTCAGTCCCAGGGCGACCGGGCGCTCAACCGGCGCCCCGCCGTCGTCCTCCACCACCCACACCAGGCCGGTGTCCACCGATCCGCGGACCGCCGTGGTGGGCACCACGATCACGTTCTCGGCGGTTCCGGCCGTGATATCGATCGTCGCGCCCAGCCCGGGGAAAACCCTGACATCGGCCGGTACGGCGCAGTTGACGGTGCCCGTCGCCGCGGGGGCCGCCGGCCCGAACGGATCCCCGGGCTGCTCCGGTACCGGTCCCGGGGCCCCGGCTGCCGGGCTCTCCCCGACCGTCACGGCCTTGCACTCGAAGGGAGCCGGACCGCCCATGACGGTCACGGTGGCGGAACTGGGGCGGTCGAGCAGCCGGAACTGCTGCTCGGCGGTCAGTGTCCCGGTCACCGAAAAGGTGCCCGGGGAAATGACGGCTGCTTCGGCACCGACCGAGACCTGCTGGTCCACCAGCACGGACAGGTCGGTCAGCTTGCCGGCGGCCGGGGCCACCACGTTCACGTAGGTATACGCCGGGGCAGCCGGTAAGGCCGGTTCGTCCTCCGGATCCGGTTCGAGCGAAACCTGCTGCACGGCGTCGGGTTCCACCGGCTTCTGCACCTGGAACAGCGCATCACCCTTGGCCACGTTCGCCCCGGCCTCTACGAAGAGGTGGTTCACCGTGCCTTCCGCCGTGCTGCGCACGGTCACGGCGGGGTCGCCGGCAACCGATCCCTCGAGCTGGACCACGTTGATCACCGTGCCCACGGCCGCGGGTACGCTGGGCGTGACCAGGCGGGCCGAAGGCTGCTGGTCGACCGCCTCCGCGCGCATGCCATCCACGAAAGCGAGCTTGAAGAGCGCGGCAGCTATGACGGCGAAAATCGCCAGCCAAACCACCGGCAGAACGTAGCGGCGCACAGCACTCATGCAGGATCCCCCCTCGTCGACGTGCGCCTGAGGCGCGTCACGGCGGGAAGCTGACACATGACGTGAGACAAACACCCGCTTGTGACGGAGGTTACCAGTGCCGGATGGCGGCGGGCGGCCAAGACACGGCCGCTACCGGCGGCCAGGGCGGAGACCGGAACCGCCCGGCGCCGCAACAGTCACGGCAGCGGCCTGCCGGCGGCCTGATCCGGAGCCCCCGCCGATCCCCCGCCTTCCCCGCACCCCTTAGTCCCGCACCCCGTCCACTTCCTGCGGAACCACCACCATGGGCACCGGCAGCGAACGCAGGACCTTGTACGCAGTGGCACCGAGGAACAGGCGGTTGTGCTGGGCGAGCCGGCTGGATCCCATGACCACCAGTTCCCCGTCGTCCCAGTCCAGCGAATCGATGGCCTCTTCGATGTTGCGCCCATGGGCCACGGTCACCGTGGCGTTGCCGGGAGGCAGTTCGGTGGCGGCCTGGGCCAGCACGGAGTTCGCGTGCAGGTGGGCACTGTGGATAGCCTCGCCGCTGTCCGGCGCTTCACGGGTGTCCAGGGAGACCAGGGAAACCAGGCGCAGCTGCAGGCCGCGGCGCGAGGCCGCGTTCAGGGCAACGTCCCGGGCGGCCTGCGCGCCCTGCCGCTCGCCGATGAACGCGGTCAGCCGGGTCAGCGGCTCTGTCCGCTGGTACCCGCGGGGCGCCAACGCCACCGGAATCGGCGAGGCGTGCAGGAGGGCGTTTGCCACGCTGCCCACCGTGAAGCGTTTAAACAGGCTGTTGCTGCTGGCGCCGATGACAATCAGCCTGGCGCCGGCTTCCTCGCCCGCCGCGATCAGCCCTTCGGCGAACGATTCGGCGGACCGTACCTTGAATTCGGCGTTGACGTCTGCCGGGACCAGTTTCAGGGCCTCGCGGCGGGCGGTGAGGACTTCCTGCTCGCTGGCGCTGACGCGGCTGCCTTCGGGGTTCAACGCCACGTAGGGGGCGCTGTCTGCCACCACATAGACGATATCCAGCCCCGTCCCCTGCGTCCGGGCGATTGCCACGGCCAATGCCACGGCATCGGCTCCCCGCTCGTCCGGCTGGTATCCCACCACATAACGCATGCAAACTACCCCTGTCCCTGTCCGTGGGGCAGCGGATGCGACGGTGCCGGCAACATCCGCACCCGGTGACGCGATGATGGTTCCGACTCTAACCCGAGACCGCCGGCGGCAACAGGCCGGGAGCAGGACGGGGCGGGCGGCCGGAGCGGCCTCCAGAACGGCCGCGGGCGGCCGCCGGAAACCCTCGCTGGCGAGGGATCCGGCAGCCGCCCGTTCGGACGCTGCCCGTACTAGGCCGCCGCCGCCTTGCGGATGGCTGCCTCCAGCACGTCCAGGGCGTCGGCCAGCAGCTCGTCGCCGATGACCAGCGGCGGGAGCAGGCGCACCACGTTGCCGTAGGTGCCGCAGGTGAGGATGATGACGCCTTCCTGCAGGCAGGCGGCCGCGATTTCCTTGGTGGCCTCGGCGTTCGGCTCCTTGGTGGTCGCGCCGGTGCCCGGCTTGACGAACTCCATGGCCAGCATGGCGCCGCGGCCGCGCAGGTCGCCGATGATGTCGACTTCCTCGGCCAGCTTCCGCAGCCGGCCCATGACCTGCTCTTCGATGTGGCGGGCCCGGGCGTTAAGGTCCTGGGTCTGCATGGTGTCGATGGCAGCCAGCGCGGCGGCGCAAGCCACCGGGTTGCCGCCGTAGGTACCGCCCAGTCCGCCCGGGTGCACGGCGTCCATCAGCTCGGCGCGGCCGGTAATGGCGGACAGCGGCATGCCGCCGGCGATGCCCTTGGCCATCGTGATGATGTCGGGCACCACGCCGTCGTGCTCCGAAGCGAACCAGGCACCGGTGCGCGCGAACCCGGACTGGACCTCGTCCGCGATGAACACCACGCCGTTGTCCTTGGCCCACTGGGCCAGCGCGGGGAGGAAGCCTTCGGCCGGGACAATGAAGCCGCCCTCGCCCTGGATCGGCTCGATCAGGATTGCGGCCACGTTCTCGGCGCCGATCTGCTTCTCGATCATCGTGATGGCGCGGCGTGCCGCGTCCTCGCCCTTGATGTCGGCTTCCTCGCGGTACGGGTAGCTCATCGGCACCCGGTAGATCTCCGGCGCGAAGGGGCCGAAGCTGCCGGCCGGGCTGGACTTGTACGGGGTCGCCTTGGCGGTCAGGCCCATCGTCAGGTTGGTGCGGCCGTGGTAGGCGTGGTCAAAGGCGACGACGGCGGTGCGGCCGGTGGCAATGCGGGCCACCTTCACGGCGTTCTCCACGGCTTCCGCCCCGGAGTTGAACAGCACGGAACGCTTCTCGTGGTCGCCCGGGGTCAGCTCGGCCAGTTTTTCGGCGACGGCGATGTAGCCCTCGTAGGGGCTGACCATGAAGCACGTGTGGGTGAACTTGGCGACCTGCTCCTGCACCGCGGCGACGACGGCGGGGTCGGAGGCGCCGACACTGGTCACGGCGATGCCGGAGCCCAGGTCGATGAACGAGTTGCCGTCCACGTCGGTGATGATGCCGCCGTCGGCGTCGGCCACGTAGACCGGAACGCCGGAGGCGACGCCGCCGGCAACCACGGCGCTGCGGCGGGCGGCCAGTTCCGCGGACTTCGGGCCGGGGAAACCGGCCGAGACGTCGCGCTTCTGCTCCAGCCGGAACTGGGGCTGGGTCGTCTGAGTGGTCATGATGTGCCTTTCACGTTGAGGGTGGGAATGCAGCGGACAGCCCGGAGGATCCGCACACTCGCATCGCAGCGGCAGCTTCGCGGGGGACCGGCGGACAGGCCGGGCCACGGGACGCCGAGCTCTACAGCGAGATTACGGTTCCCGGCCCGCAGCTGCCTATGGCGGCCCGCACAGCGAATGTGCAATGTTGCCGTGCAGATGGCCAGAGGCAGCGACGGCGGCGCCCGCCGGCACGGAGGCCGCAGGACGCCGCCGCGGCGGGCCGTCGGGTTAGAGTTCCGGTGCGCGGTCCGCCGGCAGGGCACCCTCGTCTTCGGGGTGGCGGCTGAGGTTGACCAGGGCCAGTGCCAGGCCTCCCCAGACCGTCAGGATGGAAATGATCAGCATGACAATTGCTGCGGTACTCACGGCTGTGTCTCCTTCAGGGTGTGGGCATCCAGCTCCGGGTCGTTGGCCGCCGACTTCTTGCTCCAGGGAATCAGCGACAGGATGAAGCCGGCCACGATCAGGGACCCCGCCATGCCCCAGCCGAAGACGTTCACGAACCAGTCGGGCATGGGCGGGTCGCCGTAGCCTTCCTGGATCCTCTTGATCAGTTCGCTGATCAGGATGTAGCCCAGCACGATCGGCGAGACGATGCCGACCATGATCCGCCACCCCAGGCCCAGCTTGATGGACGAGACCTCGCTGACGTGTCCGCCCAGCAGCGGCAGCTTGCGGAATCCGTAGGTCACCAGCAGCACGGTCGCCAGGGCGCAGGCCATGATGCCGAAGCTGTTGACGAAGGCGTCGGTGACATCCAGCAGGTTCAGGCCGGTGGTGGTCGGGAACAGCAGGATGGAAATCAACGCCAGCGGAATGCCGACGCACCACGTGGTCTTGACCCGGCTCATGCCGAGCTTGTCTTGGACCGCGGAGATGATGACTTCGATGATGCTGATCAGCGAGGTGAATCCGGCGAACACCAGCGAGCCGAAGAAGAGCACGCCGAGCAGTCCGCCCAGCGGGGCCTCCGAAATGATGGTCGGGAACGCGACGAACGCCAGCCCGATCCCGCCGGCGGCAACGTCGCCGACCTCGGCGCCGGCGCTGAAGGCCATGAAGCCGACCGCCGCGAAGACGCCGATGCCGGCCAGGATCTCAAAACCGGAGTTCGCGAAGCCCACCACGAACCCGGATCCGGTCAGGTCCGTCCGGTGCTTGAGGTAGGACGCGTAGGTGACCATGATGCCGAAGGCAACGGACAGCGAGAAGAAGATCTGGCCGTAGGCCGCGGCCCACACCGTCGTGTTGGTGAGCGCACCCCAGTCGGGAGTGAAGAGCGCGTTCAGCCCGTCGGCCGCACCGGGCAGGAACAGGGACTGGACCACCAGGAGCAGGAACATGACCAGCAGCAGCGGCAGGAACACGATGTTCGCCCGTCCGATGCCCTTTTGGACGCCCGCGGCCAGCACCAGCAGCACCACCGCCCAGACAACCACCAGCGGGATAAGGACCGTGGGCACGAAGTCGAAACCGATGTTCACGTCCTTGCTCACCTGGAGGAACGATTCCATGAAGAATCCGGCGGGGTCGTCCCCCCACTCCTCGGTGACGGAGTAGATCATGTACATCGCCGCCCAGGCGATGATGACGGCGTAGTAGACGCAGATGACGAAGCAGATGGCCACCTGCCACCACCCCAGCCCTTCGGCGCCGCGCGCCAGCCGGCGGTAGGCCAGCGGGGCGGAGCCACGGTGGCGGTGTCCGACGGCGTAGTCCAAAAACAGCAGCGGGATGCCCGCGGACAACAGCGCCACCAGGTAGGGAATGATGAAGGCGCCGCCGCCGTTTTCGTAGGCAACGTACGGGAAGCGCCAGATGTTGCCCAGGCCGACGGCGGAGCCGATCGCCGCGAGGATGAAGACCTTGCGGGTGGACCACATCTCGCGCTTGGGCTTGGCGCCCAACGCTGCCTGCGGGGTACGGGTACTCATGAAGGGACCTCACGGTGTAGGGCTGGCAGTGGTGTGACGCGTGTGACGCCGCGGACCATCCTAGCGCCGTGGGGCGGCTGCCCCGAAAACCGGCCGCCCCGGGCGCCACGCGAGAGCACGCACGCCTCGATGCCGCCCCGGCCGCCCGCCGGGCGCTCCCCGCCAGCTAATTGGGGGAATAGTGCACCTGCACAACGGCGGCCCGTATAGTGAAGGCATGGCTGTCACTCTCGCCAAACTCTTGGCCTCCCCCGCGCTGCACCTGAAGCTGGTCGGTACCGCGCAGGGCGACCCGGACGCGCCGATCACCTGGGTGGCTTCGACCGAGCTCGAGGACCCGTTGCCCTTCCTGACCGGCGGCGAAGTGGTGCTGACCACCGGCCTTCGGCAGAAGACCGCGGCCGCGCAGCGCCGGTTCGTGGAGCGGGTGCACGAGGCCGGCGCGGTCGGCATGGGCTTCGCGCTCGGGCTGACGCACCGCCGGGTCCCGGCGGGCGTGCTCGCCGCCGCGAACCAGCTGGAGCTTCCGGTCTTCGAAGTTCCCTACGAGACACCCTTCGTGGCGATCAGCAAGATGGTCGCCGACGCCATTTCCGCCGACCATTACAACCGCCTGGAGCACCTCCTCAAGGACCACCAGGCGCTGGCCGCCTCGCTGTTGGGCGGCGGCGGCCTCCCCGCGCTCCTGCGCACCCTCTCGGCGATGGTGGGCACCGACGTCGTGCTCTCCCAGTACGGGACCCGGCTGTACGGAACCGGCGGCGGCGAGGAAAACGGCTGGCATGAGCTTCCCATCGCCACCGGCCTGAAGGACCGCTGCACGCTGGCCCTGGGCAAGCCGTACGAGCGCAACGCCATCGTGGACTACGCGCAGAGCCTGATCAGCCTGGAACTGAGCAACCAGGCGCACCGCCGCGCGGCCGACCGCAGTTCCGTGGGCCAGGTGCTGCTGGACGTGGTGCGCGGGGTGCTGCAGGGCGGTGACGCCTCCCTGCGGCTGAGCAACGTGGGGATCGACGCCGGACGGCGCCAGTTGGTGGTCATGGTGCAGGTGGCCGCCGCCCAGCGCCGCGCGCTGCCCACGCTGCCGCTGCCCGCCGCGTTCGACGGCGTGGTCACCGGCCTGGTCGACGAGCGGCTGGTGCTGGTGGTGCAGGGCGCCGAATCGGGCGAGGCGCTGGGCCGGGAGCTCAGTGCGTACCTGCAGAACGCGGGCTTCGCCGCCACGGTCGGGGTGGGCGGCAGCTATGCGCAGGCGAACGGGCTGCGCTGGAGCTACTTCGAGGCCAAGGAAGCGGTGGGCCGGGGCGAGCGGCTGAACGTGCCGCAGCGGCTGTCCCTGACCTCCCTGCTGCTGGCGTCGGAAGACGTGCCGCTGGCCGATCTTGCGGCCGAGGCACTCGACCCGCTGGCCGAGTTCGATGCGGCCCACGACGCGGCGCTGCTGCCCACGCTGCAGGCCTATCTGGAGCTCAACGGCTCGGTGGCGGCCGTGGCCGAGGAGCTGGGCCTGCACCGGAACTCCGTGCGCTACCGGCTGTCCCAGATCGTGGAGCTGACCGGTTACGATCCCGCCCTCACCGCGGACCGGGTGCACCTGTGGCTTGCCCTGACGGTGCGGCGGCTGGGTTCGGTGTCCCGGACGAAGGGCTAGCCGGCCGGTCCCTTGCCAATACCCGGTGCAGACACAAGGCTGGGGGCATGGGACACGAGACGCACGAAAGCCGGACGGTTACCTGGCTGGGAAGCGACGATCCGCAGCGCGCCGACACGGCGACCCTGAACCTGGAACCGGAGCGTCTGAGCGCCCACGGCGCCTCCCGCACCGCGGCCTACGCCGCCAGCTGGTCCCTCACGACCACCGGCAACTGGTTCACCGAAAGCCTCACGGTGTCCGTCCACGGGCGGGGCTGGAGCCGGCATCTGGTGCTGGACCGCGCGCCCGACGGCACGTGGGGCGCCGCGACCAGGGTGTCCGGGGACAGCGACCTGCCGGAACCGGGGATCGCCGATCCGGACTCCCTGGTCGGGGCGGTGGACTGCGACCTGGGTTTGTGCCCGGCCACCAACACGATGCCGATCCTGCGGCTGGGCCTGGTGCACGACGCCGAGGCCGCCGCGGAACTGACGGTCGCGTGGGTGGAGATGCCGAGCCTGCGCGTGCTCGGCCAACAGCAGATCTACAGCGGCTCCCGCGCCTACGACGACCGCACGGGCACCGCCGCGGTCACCTACACCTCCGGGGACTTCAGCGCCGAGATCGTGGTGGATTCGGACGGCATCGTCATCGACTACCCCGGCCTGGCCACCCGCCGCCGCGACTGACGACGGGCCGTCCGAGGGCACCGGCGGGCCGTGTGTGCCGCCGTCGCCGTCCAGCGCAGCCGGTGCCGCCGCATAGGATGGGACCAAGCCCTCCAATCAACCGTTCCAGGGAGAAACCATGCCCGAAATGTTCGTGGACAAATTCCGTGCCCTCGTGCCCAAGTACCTGGACCGGAAGTGGACCGAGGACGACGGCCTCTCCTACGACGAACTCGAAGGGCTGCTGGGCGCCCACAAGTTCCAGGTCCCGCAGGCGCTGGTGGAGTTCTACCACGCGCTCGGGGGCTGCGAAGACCTGATGGAGGCGCACGACTTCTTCTTCGACCCGGACGAACTGGAGATCGAAGGCGGCTACCTGCTGTTCCTGGACGAGATGGACGAAGAAGCGAACTGGGGTTTCAAGACCGAACACCTGGATGTGCCGGACCCCATCGTCTGGATCCGCACGAACGGCCCGAAGCCGCAGTGGCAGAGCGAGGAGGCGACCTTCAGCGAGTTCGTCTTCGAGATGTTTGAGTGGGTCTTCGGCGACGACGACGAAGAGGAAGACTGAGCCACCGGCCGGTTCAGCGGCTCTCGGCCGCCAGGGCGACGCCGAAACCGACCAGCACGATGCCCGTGATCCGGTCGATGGAACGCGTCACGGCCGGAGTGCGCAGCCACTTCCGGGCCGCATGCGTGCCCCAGATGATGGCCGAGAAGAACACCAACCCCTCCAGGTTGTGCACCAGGGCCAGCAGAATGCCCATCAGCGCCGGGGAGACGCCCGGCGGGATGAACTGCGGGATCATCGCCACATAGAAGACGCCGACCTTCGGGTTTAACAGGTTCGTCCCGACGCCGGTGAGCCACGCCCTGACGTACGACGCCGGAGCGGCCGGGGCGCCGGGGTCTGCGAGGCGCGTGGCAGGTTTTCGGAACGACCTCCACAGCATCCGGGTGCCCAGCCAGGCCATGTAAGCGGCGCCGGCCACCTTCAGCACCGTGAACGCCGTTTCCGAGGCGGCCAACAGGGCCGACGCCCCGACCGCGGCCGCGATGCCCCAGGCCAAGGCTCCGGTGTTGATGCCCAACGCCGTCGCGTACGCCCTGCCCCGGCCTTGGCTGACGACTGAGCGCAGCACCAAAGCGGTATCCATCCCGGGAACCAGCGTCAGCAGGCCGGCCACCAGGGCGAAGGACAACAGTGCTTGTTCTACGGTCACCCGTTAGTCCCCGAAGGACGGCGCCGGCAGGGTTGGCATGGTCACGGTGGGCCCGTCGGTCAGACCTCGCGGTCCACGACGGCCTCGGCGAAGGCCGTCAGCGCGGCCTTGACCGTGCTCTCGGGCAGCGGGGCAAGGGAGGCCTTGGCGGCGTCGGCCCATTCGCCCGCGATGGCCCAGGCCTGGGCGGTGACCGGATGCCCGCGCAGCGCGGTGACGGCGTCGGCCAGGGCCTGGTCCGACGTCAGGTCCGCGTCCACCAGGTCCAGCACGGCGGCGGCGGACACGTCGCCGTCGGCGGCGGCCTGGCGCAGCAGCAGGACCGGCAGGGTGGGGACGCCCTCACGCAGGTCGGTGCCCGGGGTCTTGCCGGACTTGGCCTTGAGGCCGGTCACGTCAATCACGTCGTCGGCCAGCTGGAACGCCACGCCCACCTTCTCGCCGTATTCCAGCATCACGTTCACGGCCTGCTCGCCGGCTCCGGAGAACATGGCGCCGAGCTGGCCGGACGTGGCGATCAGCGAGGCGGTCTTGTCCGCGATCACGGAGAGGTAGTGTTCCACCGGATCCTCGTCCTCGCGCGGGCCGACGGTCTCGTGCAGCTGTCCCAGACAGAGCCGCTCGAAGGTGCGCGCCTGGATGCCGACTGCTTCGGGCCCCAGCTGGGACACCAACAGCGAGGCGCGGGCGAAGATCAGGTCGCCGGCGAGGATGGCCACCTGGTTGCCCCACACCTCGTGCGCGGTCGGGGCACCCCGGCGGTAGGGCGCGGAATCCATCACGTCGTCGTGGTAGAGCGTGGCCAGGTGCGTCAGTTCAACGACGACGGCGGCCTGCACCACGTCGGGAACGGAGCCGTTGCCCAGCTGCGCGGCCAGGATGGTCAGCAGCGGACGGATCCGCTTCCCGCCGGCTTCCACGAGATGGCGGCTGGTGGCGTCGGCGAACGGATCGGAGTGCGCGATGGCCGCGCGCAACTGCTTCTCCACGCGCGCCAAGGCGGTGGAAACCGCGGGACCGAGCTCGGCGTCCTGGGCCACCGGGGCGAAGCCGTCCGGCAGGTTCAGGCTGGTGGCAAGGGCGGCAGTCGCGGTATCCAGCTCCGGCGACTGCGGCGGGTTCTGGCCGGCGGGAGTCCAACTCGGTTTGGCGTCAGTCACTGTTCAACACTAACTAATCGTGGGGGCGGTATGGCCGGCCGGTTTGTGGCCGCCGGCCTGGTTCGATGCCGGCGGCGTCAGTTGCTCCAGCAGATGAATAACTCTATCCTCAAATCCCTTGCCGCCCGAGTCGGTCAAATTGGCCAGCATCCGCACCACGAAGCGCATCAACGGCGGGACCGGCATTCCGGTCCGCAGGGCCAGTTTCATGATGGCCGGTTTGCCGATCAGCTGGGCGAAAATCCGGCCCAGCGTGAAGTGGCTGCCCCAGTGCCCGCGGATGATGTCCGGGTAGCGGGCCATCGCGGCGTCAAAGCCGGCCATGCTGAGCAGCTGCCCGCCGGTCCCGGACAAGCGGCCGTGCGCGTCGGCGATCAGCTCGGCCGCGTAGCGGGCGGACTCCATGGCGTAGGAGATGCCCTCTCCGTTAAACGGGCTGACCATGCCGCCGGCGTCGCCGAGCAGCAGCAGGCCGGGGCTGTAGTGCGGCGTCCGGTTGAACCCCATCGGCAGGGCCGCACCGCGGACCTGTCCCACCTGGTTTTCCTCGGTAAAGCCCCACTCCGCAGGCATGCCGGCGGTCCACTCGCGGAGCACCTGCCGGTAGTCCAGCTTGCCGAAGGACTTGGACGAGTTGAGGATGCCCAGGCCCACGTTGGATGTGCCGTCGCCGACGCCGAAGACCCAGCCGTAGCCGGGCAGCGGGTTGCCGGCCGCGTCGGGGAGTTCCAGCCATCCCTCCATCCAGTCGTCGTCGTGCCGGGGCGAGGTGAAGTAGGTACGCACGGCCACGCCCAGCGGCCGGTCGTCGCGCTTCTCGATGCCCAGGCTCAGGGCCGTGCGGGTGGAGTTGCCGTCGGCGGCCAGCACCACGTCGGCGACGAAGTCCTTGGTCTCCCCGGTCTTGCGTCCGCGCCCGTCCAGCACGTTGGCGCGGACCCCGGTGACCCGTCCGGCCTCGTCCCGGAGGGCGGTGGAAACGGAGTGGCGTTCCAGCACGACGGCGCCGGCGGCCGCCGCGTGACGGGCCAACTGCTCGTCGAAGCCCATCCGGGTGCGGATCAGGCCGTAGTCCGGGAAGTCGCTCAGTTCCGGCCAGGGCAGCTCAAGCTGCCGGCCGCCGGCGATCAGCCGCAGCCCCCGGTTCCGGCGCCAGCCGGCGGATTCCTCGTGCGGCAGCCCCAGCAGCTGGACCTCGCGCACGGCGCGGGGCGTCAGGCCGTCGCCGCAGACCTTTTCGCGCGGGAAGGCCGTCTTTTCCAGCACGGTCACGTCCACGCCGGCGCGGGCGAGGTAGTACGCGGCCGTGGATCCGGCCGGCCCCGCCCCAACAATGAGAACTGACATGGCTACAGGGTGTGCCTGCTGCTCTGGCGCCGCAGCGCGGCCTGCGCCCGGGCATTGGCCGCCTCGTCGCGGCCGGGCTTGACGGCCCGGTGCACGGCGACGATGCCGCCGGACAGGTTGCGATAGGCCACGTCCTGCCAGCCTTCGCCGGTGATCCACTCGCCCAGCTGGTCCTGGTTGGGCCAGGCGCGGATGGACTCGGCCAGGTAGACGTAGGAATCGGGGTTGGACGAAATCTTGGACGCGATCGCCGGCAGCGCGCGCATCAGGTACTCGGTGTAGACGGTGCGCCAGACCGGGAGGGTGGGGTGCGAGAACTCGGCGATCACGAGCCGGCCGCCGGGCTTGGCCACGCGCAGCATTTCGCGCAGCGCCAGTTTCGGATCGCTGACGTTGCGCAGGCCGAAGGAGATGGTCACGGCATCGAAGGAGTTGTCCGCGAAGGGCAGATTGGTCGCGTCCCCGGCCACGAAGTCGATGTCGGGGCGGCGGCGCTTGCCGACGCGCAGCATGCCCAGGGAGAAGTCGCACGCGACCACGTGGATGCCGGCATCGGCATAGGGTTCGCTGGAGGTGCCCGTCCCGGCGGCCAGGTCCAGGACCTTCTGGCCACGTTCGGCGTCCACCGCGTCCACCACGATCCGGCGCCACCGGCGCGTCTGGCCCATCGACAGCACATCGTTGACCAGGTCGTACTTCGGCGCCACGTCATCGAACATGGCGGCTACTTCATCCGGGCGCTTCTCCAGCGATGCACGATTCACTGGGCCATTGTCTCAAAGACCGGCGGCCGCCCGCGAACCCGGGCTTCGCGGGCGGTGGCGTTTGCCGGGCAGAGTAGGCTTAATGACCATGACCTCCCCCCTGTCCCCCTCGTCCGGCCTGCCCGGAACCGGGCCTGCCGCAGCGGCCGGCCGCACGGAACCGGAGGCCGCCGACCGGTTGCCCCGCGGGACCCTGCGCGGCATCACGGTCGAGTGGCCCGCGGTGCCCGACACCCAAGGGCTCATGGAGTATCTGGTGCGCGACGACGTGCTCTGCTGGGTGCGGCGCGAGGGCGGGCTCGCCGGCTTCGGCGAGATCGCGCGGTTCACGGCCAGCGGGCCGGACCGCTTCCGGCAGGCGGCCGCATGGTGGCGCGGGATCCAGGCCACCGCCGACATCGACAACCGGGTGGGCGGCCCGGGAACCGGACCGGTCGCCTTCGGCTCCTTCGCGTTCTCCTACACCTCGACCCACAGCTCCCGCCTGGTGGTGCCGGAGGTGCTGGTGGGCCTGGATGGCGACCGCGCCTGGCTCACCTATCTGACGTACGACGCCGATGCGCACCTCAGCGCCGAGACGGCCGAGGCCGTGCTCGCGGGCTGGCTGGAAGAAATCTCGGTAGAGCGCAGCCCCGATCCCGCCGACTCCCTCGTTCCGGGACAGGTCTCGGAGCAGGCGTACATGGATGCCGTCGCGGCCGGGGTCAAGCGCATCCGGGCCGGGAACCTGAGCAAACTCGTCGTGGCCCGGGACGTGGTGGCCAATCTCGCCGCCCCCATCGCCACCGCCCAGGTGCTGCGCGAACTCGCGGCGCGGTACAAGGACTGCTGGACGTACTCGGTGGACGGGTTGATCGGCTCCACGCCGGAGATGCTGATCAAGGTGGAGAATAACGTGGCGCGCGCCCGCGTGCTGGCCGGCACGCTCGACCGCTCCCGGGCCCACGGCCACGCCGGCGAATCGGACACCGACTACGCCCAGCGCGTGCTCGCCGGCTCCGAGAAGCAGCTGCACGAGCACCGGATCGCCATCGACTCGCTCACCCGCAAACTCGAGCCCTTCACCACCGCGATGAGTTCGCACAGCGAGCCGTTCGTGCTGGAGCTGCCCAACGTCTGGCACCTGGCGTCCGACGTCTCGGCCGAGCTGGCGCACGACGGCGGGCAGCCGCCGTCGTCGTTGGAACTGGCCGAAGCGGTGCACCCCACCGCGGCCGTGTGCGGCACCCCCACCGAGGTTGCCGGCGCCCTGATCCGCGAACTGGAGCAGATGGACCGCGGGCCGTACGCCGGCCCGGTGGGCTGGACCGACGGCGCCGGCAACGGTGAATGGGGCATCGCGCTGCGCGGCGCCGTGGTGGAGGGTCCCCAGCGGGTCCGGCTTTATGCCGGCTGCGGCATCGTGGACGGCTCCGATCCGGAGGCCGAGCTAGCGGAGACCTGGGCCAAGTTCCGGCCGATGATCGAGGCGCTCGGTTTGCGCCGCAGATAACTATTCACCGACAATCGGCACGGCCGGGGGCCAACCGGCCTCCCGCCGACTACGCTGTTTTCCAATAGGCAATGGCTGTAGCCTGTGGTGCATATCACCTGTTGCGGGCATTCCCGTTACACTTAAGCCGGATTTCCAACGAGACAAAGGTAGTAACTATGCGCAAAAACGCATCCAAGGCGGTCCAGGGGTTCTCCCTTCTGGCCGTGGCGGCACTCGCTTTGACCGCGTGCGGTGGTTCGGACGACGCCGGCGGCAACGGCGGCACGGGCACTGCCGGCGCGGGATCCGAGCTGCCCCTCGTCCAGCCGGGCACGCTGACCGTCTGCTCCGACATCCCCTACCCCCCGTTTGAGTTCGAAGAGGGCGGCAAGTACACGGGCTTCGACATCGACCTGATCACGGAGATCTCTTCGGAGATGGGCCTCGAGGTGGCCATCCAGGACGTCGGTTTCGACGCCCTGCAGTCGGGCGTCACCCTGGCCGCCGGGCAGTGCGACCTCGGCGCCAGCGCGATGACCATCACGGAGGACCGCAAGAAGAACATCGCCTTCTCCGACCCCTACTACGACTCGCTGCAGTCGCTGCTGGTCCCGAAGGACTCCGACATCAAGGCCGTGGGCGATCTCTCCGGCAAGAAGGTGGGCGTCCAGCAGGGCACCACCGGCGAGGCCTACACCCGGGAAAACGCGCCGGAGGACGCCGAAGTCGTCGCCTTCCCGTCCGATGCCGAGATGTACCAGGCCATCCAGGCCGGCCAGGTCGACGCCTTGCTGCAGGACCTGCCGGTGAACATCGGCCACACCGAGGACGGCAAGTTCACCATCGTCGAGGAGTACAAGACCGACGAGTCCTACGGCTTCGCTGCGAAGAAGGAAGGGTCCGAGGCCCTGGTCTCGGCCGTCAACGATGCCCTCTCGACGCTGCGCGACAACGGCAAGTACCAGGAAATCTACGACAAGTACTTCACCGAGTAGCAAGCCCTCCGGCCCCCGTTCCCGTGCGTGAAGCAGCGGGAACGGGGGCCGCCGACTTACAGCTGGAAGGCATCACCAGTGAAACCTTCGACCCGCCGCCGACTTTTCCGCGGGGTCCTTTACGCCATCTTCATCGCCGCCGTCGCTGCCGTCGCCCTGGTGGCCGATTGGGAGGCCATCCGCACGAGCTTCCTGAACCCGGAAGTCCTGGGTGAGCAGTTCCCCACCATCATCGTCACGGCGGCCAAGAACACGGTCGTCTACACCCTGATCGCCTTCGTCGGCGGCCTGCTTTTCGGTCTCCTTTTGGCGCTCATGAAGCTCTCGCCCGTGGCGCCCTACCGGTGGGTGGCGACCGCCTATATCGAGCTGTTCCGCGGCCTGCCTGCCCTGCTGGTGATCTTCGGCTTCGCCTTCGCGGTCCCGATCGCGTTCCAGTGGCGTCCGCCGGGAGGCAGCACGGGGGCCGGGCTGATCGGTCTGATCGTCGTCTCCGCCGCCTACATTGCCGAGACACTCCGCGCCGGCATCGAGGCCGTCCCCGCCGGGCAGCGGGAGGCGGCCCGCTCGCTGGGCATGAACCCGAGCTGGACCATGGTCTCCGTGGTGCTGCCGCAGGCGGTGCGCATCGTCACGCCGCCGCTGACCAATGAGCTGGTCATCCTGATCAAGGACACCTCGCTGCTCTTCATCGCCGGCATGGCCCTGGGCAATCGGGAACTCACGACTTTTGCCCGCGACGGCGTCTCCCAGTTCGCCAATGCCACACCCCTGGTCGCCGCGGCGCTCATGTACCTGATCATCACCTTGCCGCTCACCCAGCTGGTCGCCTGGCTGGAGAAGCGCAACAACAGGAGCCGGTAACCCAATGACTGAAGAATCGCTGCGCCACGACAGGCCGGCCATTGAGGTCAAGGACCTCTGCAAGAACTTCGGCAACAACGAGGTCCTCAAGGGCATCGACTTCCATGTGAACCAGGGCGAAGTGGTCTGCGTGATCGGGCCCTCGGGCTCCGGCAAGTCCACCTTGCTGCGCTGCGTGAACCGGCTCGAGGAGCCCACCAGCGGCACCGTCCTGGTGGAAGGCGTGGACATTACCGACCCGGAAACGGACCTGGACCGGGTCCGCACCCGGATCGGCATGGTGTTCCAGCAGTTCAACCTGTTCCCGCACCTGAACGTCCTGGACAACCTCACCCTGGCCCAGCGCCGGGCCAAGAAGCGCGGCAAGGCCGAAGCCATGGAAGTCGCCCGCAAGAACCTGGAGAAGGTAGGGCTGGCAAACCGCGAGAACGCCTACCCCGCCCAGCTCTCCGGCGGGCAGCAGCAGCGGGTGGCCATCGCGCGCGCCCTGTCCATGAACCCGGACATGATGCTCTTCGACGAGCCCACCTCGGCGCTGGACCCCGAACTGGTGGGCGACGTGCTGGAGGTCATGCGCAAGCTGGCCGACGAGGGCATGACCATGATGGTGGTCACGCACGAGATGGGCTTCGCCCGCGAGGTGGGTGACCGCGTGGTCTTCATGGACGGCGGCGTGGTGGTGGAGCAGGGCAAGCCCGAGGACGTGCTGGCCAACCCGCAGCACGAACGCACCAAGGCGTTCCTCTCGAAGGTCCTCTGAGCAGGCTCAACGCAACATACCGGGCAGGCTCACCCAGCACACCGGGCAGGCTCACCCCAGCAGACGGGAAGTGGCGGTCGCGACGGCGGCCGCCACTTCCGCGTGCACCGCCCGCAGCCGGCTTCGGTCGGTGCGCACCTCCACCACGCTGCGCCCGGCCACCGGCTCGGAGAGGACGGCGTCCAGTTCGTCCGCGTCCTTGACCAGCCGGTGCCGGACCCCGTAGCCAGCCGCCAGCAAGGCAAGGTCCGCGCGGTGCGGGGTGCCGAAGAGGCGTTCGACGGCGGACGTGAACGCCGCGTGCTCCCCCACCTTTCCGTGTTCCAGGGTCGAGAAGATCCCGCCGCCGGAATCGTTGACCACCACGATCTGCAGGTCGGGTTCGGGCTCCCCGGGTCCGAGCAGCAGCGATCCGGCATCGTGCAGGAAGGTCAGGTCCCCCATGAGGGCCCGGGTTCCGGTTCGTGCTCCCAGCGCGATGCCCGCCGCAGTCGCCACGGTGCCGTCGATGCCGGCCACCCCACGGTTGGCGTGCACGAAAGCGTCCGGAATGTCGATCGGCGTTCCGGCCAGGTCCACGTCGCGGATCGGGTTGGACGAACCGAGCACCAGCCGGCCGCGAGTGTGGAGCCAGACCGATCGTGCGACCCGCAGGCCGGTCAGCTCCGGTACGACGTCCAGACGTTTATTCAGGGCCACATCGGCCGCATCGGCGGCGTCCCGCCAGAGCCGCAACCACGCGCCGGACCCCCGGCCCGAGAAGATCGACAGGTCCGCCGGCTCGGAAATCACCCGCTCCCGTCGGCGCCCGGGCTCGTACCAGGGGACCGGATCCGGCTGGAACAGCGCGGCCTGGACGTCCTCCCGTGCCAGCAGGGCGGACACCGGCCGCGAGAGCGTGGGGCGGCCGAAGACCACGGCCCGTTCGATCTGTGACCCGAGGTGGCCCAGCAGCAGGCGGTAGGGTCCGATGGCGTTCGGGCCGAACCTAGCGTTGGAGGACGGTTCGGCCAGCAGCGGCAGCCCGTGTGCACGCGCGAAGGCTTCGGCTCCGGCTCCCGCACCGTGTCCCGCCACGACCACGGTGCGGCGTTCCTCGGTCGCGTGGATAGGCGGTTCCGCCTGGCCCGCGTTCCAACTGGTGGCCCGCCCGGGTGCTATCGCCCCGGGTGCCGAGGCACCGCCGTCGTCCGTTGCCCGCACCGGCGCCGCGGCGTGGTCAGTAGCCGTATCCGTATCCGGGAACAGCGGGTCGCGGAACGCGAGATTGATGTGCACGGGACCGACCGCACCCGGATGCGCCGCCGTTTCGGCCGCCGTGGTCGCTGCGTTAGCCGCCGACGGCGCGGCCGCCAGCGAGAGCAGGTCGGCCGTCGCGGCCGCCGGGGCCGGCGGGATGCCCTTCGCGTTGAGGAGGATGGAGCGGATGGCGTCCGTCGGGTCGTCTCCGGCCGGGATGTCCACGGCCGAGCGCACGTGGATGCCGAACAGTCCGTGTTGCACCGTAGTCTGGTTGGCACCGGTGCCGCGCATTTCGGCCGGGCGGTCGGCGGAGAGCACCACCAGCTCAACGCCGGCGTGATTGGCTTCCATCACCGCCGGCAACAGCTCGCCCACGGCCGTTCCGGAGGTTGTGACGACCGGAACCGGGCGCAGCGAGCCCAGCGAGAGCCCGAGCGCGGTAAACGCCGCGCCCCGCTCATCGATGCGCACGTGCAGCCGCAGGTCGCCATGCGTTTCGGCCTCGGCAAGCGCGTACGCCAGCGGGGCGCTGCGCGAACCCGGCGCGATAACGACGTCGCGCACTCCGCCCCAGACCAAGGCCTTCACGGCCAGTCGGGCGGTATCCATCGAGCTCAGCTGCGCAGTCACCCCCTCATGGTAAGCAGACGGCCGCGCCCCGAGGGACGCGGCCGGCTGCCTTCCGTCGGCGGGGCCGGGTTAGCGCTTGATGTGCCCGTTCTTGCCCTTGAACATCTGGATCACGGACGGCCGGGGCATCGCGGCGTCGCCCGGCTTGGCGCGGCGCCCGTCCCCGACGTAGTCCGGGAACAGGGAGCGCTGGGCTCCCCAGCTGCCGTCCTCGCCCGGGTGCTGGACGGCGACGAACACCAGCCCGTCGTCGTCGTGGATCAGCGGACCGCAGGTCTCGGCATCGATCGGCACCGCCATGAACTGCTCCACCTTGCCGCGTTCCTGTCCTTCCAGCGTGACGCGGAAGAGAGCGTCGTTGCGCTGGATGGTGCCGGGCTGACCGTCGGTGGAGACCCACAGGTTTCCGGCCGAGTCGAAGGCCAGGTTGTCCGGGCAGGAGATCGGCTGCACCTGGTCGGCCGGGTAGCCGCTGAAGTAGACCGAATCGTCCACCGCCGGATCGCCCGCCACCAGGATCAGCTGCCAGGTGAACTCGGTGGAGGTCTGGTCACCGGTCTCGGTCATTTCGATGATGTGGCCGTGGCGGTTGTTGGCCCGGGGGTTGGGCTCGTCCACCTGCGCGCGGGTCCGGGCGGTGTTGTTGGTGCAGGCCATGTAGATCTTGCCGGTCGCCGGGTTGATCTCCACGTCCTCTGGGCGGTCCATCTTGGTGGCACCCATGGCGTCGGCGGCGAGCCGGGTGTACACCAGCACCTGGTCGATCCGCATGCCCGGCACCAGCGATTCGCCGTCGCGGGTCAGCTGGATCCAGTGCCCGGTGCCGTCGAACGCACCGTCGGAGGGCAGCACGCCGGAGCCGTCGATCTGGTTCTGCGGGGAATTGCCCTTGAAGCTGGCCACGTAGAGGTCGCCCTCGGTCAGCAGGGTCATGTTGTGCTTCTTGTCGCCCTCGCGGTAGGTGCCCTTGGAGACGAACTTGTACAGGTAGTCGAAGCGCTCGTCGTCGCCGGAGTAGGACACCGCGTGGCCGGAGGCGGCGATGGTCACGTTGGCGCCCTCGTGCTTGAACCGTCCCAGGGCGGTGTGCTTGCGCGGGGTGGAGGTGGGATCGAACGGGTCCACCTCGACGATCCAGCCGAACCGGTTGTCTTCGTTCCTGCCCTCGGGCCGATCGGTGTCGAAGCGCGGCTCCGGGATGTGCCAGCCGCGCGACGGGTTGGCGCTGGTCAGGCCGTAGCGGCGCTGCTCGGCGGTCGGGGCGGACACTTTGAAGTACTGGTTGAAGTTCTCTTCGCCCGAGAGCACCGTCCCCCACGGGGTGGTGCCGCCAGCGCAGTTGTTTTGCGTCCCCAGCACGATGCGACCGGTGGGATCGGCCTGCGTCTTCAGCAGGTCAGAGCCGGCGGCCGGGCCGGTCAGTTCGTATTCGGTGTCCATCAGGAAGCGGCGGTTCAGCCTGGCCCCGCGGACGTAGGTCCACGGCTGGCCTTTGCCCTTGCGCTCCAGTTCCACGACGGACAGCCCGTGCGCAGCCATGGCTACCTCGCGCTGGCGTTCGACGGGCATGTCCGGCGGGAACATGATGCCCTCATTGGTGTACTCGTGGTTGGCGAACAGGACCGCACGCTTGCCGTTGCTGCCCGGGATCTCGATGATGTCCAGGTAGTCGTTGTTGTAGCCGAACTGCCCCGACTGGGACTCCTTGGTCTGGTTCTCCGGATCGAACTCCGCGCTGTCGTGGAACAGGGGGTCTCCCCAGCGGATGACCGGATTCCAGTTGTAGCCCTTGGGTACCACGACGTCGTCAACGTTGTTGGGCACGGCCTTGATGCCGTCGAACTTCAGCTTGCTGCGGTTGCCGGGTCCGCGGCCGGCTTTGGCGGCCCGGGCCAGCCCAACCTGTGCCTCGGCGGCAGCCCCGCCGCCGAACATCAGCGCCAGCGCGCCGGCGCCGCCCAACCCCATCATCCGGCGGCGGGAGTATTCGGCGGAGACGATGTCCCGGAAGTAGTTGTTGTCCGAGGTGTTGCAGACGCCCTTGGCACAGGCGTTGTCGCACTTGAGCGCGCAGGTTACGGCGCTGCGTTTTCCGGACACATGGCCCAGCATCGGCAGGTAGCGCTTCTTGGTTTCGGTCACGTTTTCACCTTCTGCATTGAACTGTGGGATCGTCCTCCAGTGTGCTGATCGAAGTCGACCGGCAGGCCGAGCAGTGGTGAATTTTCGGCCAACGGCAGGCAAAACACCTTGCCGGGCTGGGCCGGGACCGCGAGGCTTCGCGTTCTTCCAGGGCGAGGCAACGAGTTTCTTCACGGCTGGCCTCGGCGTCAGAGGTGTCACCCGCAGAATCGGCCAGGCGCATTGCAGCGCCGAGGTCAGAATGGGGGTGGTGCGTTGGGGTCGGTGTTGTCGTCGGGCAGTTCGATGCCGCCGAGCGTACGTTTTTGTGGTGCTTGGTCGCTGCGGTCGATGGTGTCGCGGGCGATGGGGTCGCGGGTGGCGGCGCCGTCGGCTGCTTGTGTGGCGCCGTCGTCGGTGTCCCGGGCTGCATCTGCGGCGCCATCGGTGTTGTCTCCGGCTTCTCCGGCGGCGGCTTCCGTGTCCGTTGGCCTGGGCAGGAGGGTGTCCCAGCCCTCATCCGGGTAAGTGGTCTTGCGGTGGCCGGTGCGCGTGGTCCACGTGATCTGACCGTGTGGTCCGGCCTCGGCCCGGGCGTGCCCGGCGGTCTTCGCCGCGTGGTGGGCGTTGCACAGGCACTGCAGGTTTTCCGGCACGGTCGGCCCGCCGTCGTCCCAGCCGCGGACATGGTCGATCTCGCAGTATCTGGCCGCGCGGCGGCAGCCGGGGAAGCGGCAGTGCCGGTCCCGGACACGGACCAGGCGTTTGAGCCATTCGGGCGGAATCCGCAGTTGCCGGGCGGCAGCGATCGCCTGGCCGTGGTCGTCGGTGAGCAACGGCAGCCAGGACCTGGCCAGCTGGGCCAGTTCCCGTCCCATGTCCGCCGGGATCGGTCCGTGCCCGGCCAGGTCCCCGGGCTCCTCGCCCAGTCCCAGCAGCGTGGCCAGGGGCACCGTGACCAGCATCCCCGGCCCCGCACCACCGCCGCAGTTACCGCCGCTGCCGGCGGTTGCCGGTGCATCCGGCTCCGGTGCTGCCGGTACCGTGTCTCCTGCCGTCGTAGGCTCCGCCTGACCGGCCGGGAAGGTGCGGTCGGTCAGCATGAGGTCAGAGAACACGTCGGCGCGCAACTGCGGCAGGGTCCGTTCTTCCCCGGGGCCCTGGAGGGAACGGGCCGTGGCCTGGATCCGGTCGAAGACCAGATGCGCCTTGTCCGCGCTGGTGCGGATCCACAACTCGGCCATCCCGTCGTCCTGGTCGGTCAGCTGCACGTCCCGGGACTCGTTCGCCCGCCGGTGCCGCTGCTCCAAGGATTCCGGGTGCAGCCGGTCCCGCATCCGCCGGGCACGGGACCGCACCGTATCCAATGTGACGTCCCCGGCGCCGGGCAGCACCGCGGCCTCAAAATCCTGCAGGCAATCCGCCGGCAGGTCAGCGCAGCCACGGGCCAGCGCCTTCGCCCGCGGCAAGTCCAAGTCCCCGCGGCACATCGCCTCGAGAGTGCCCGGCAGGTGCGTGCAGATCTGCCGCGCATCGGCCAGCATGGCCCGCGCCGCCGCGTCACCGGTGCACAGGTGCGCCGAGATCTCCTGTGGCGCGAAGCGGGAAAAGCCTTCCGGGTCCCGGTCCCCGCCAACACCGGGACGCAGCCGGGCGAAGCGGTCCAACGCCTTCACCCGGCACGACTGCACCCACGCCTCCACCCGCGCGACAGCCAAAAGATAATCCATGGTCTGCACGTCATTCAGTTCCGCCGGCTCCACCACCGCCAGCAAACCGGCCAGCACGGCAGGCACCCCCACCCCGCCCTCGGGCACCACAGGCTTACCACCGGCGCCCTCAGGCACCACGGGCAGGCCTACCCCCTCCTCGGTGGTCCCGGCCGACGGCTGTCCGGTGCCAGATTCCTGGGACGCTCCGGGATCCTCGGTCACAGTTGCCTGCCCGTCACCCGTGGCTTCGCTTAGCGAAGGATTTTCTGCAGTGTTGGCCGCCGCGGCGGCGGCAGACGCGCCAGGTTCAGCGGCCGCGGGAAAGAAACCGGCGCGATCAGGTTCGATACCATAACGCCGGAGCAGTGCCTCCGCCACCACGTGCTGCAGCAGCGCCTCCAGCAGCGAACTGTCCGGACGCGAAGGCACGCCAAGGTCCATCACCAGTCCCTGTCCCGGAACCGGGAACCGAAGCTCGACGCCCTCGCCCTCGCCCTCCATATCCTCACGCTACCGGCCGCCTCCGACAGTTTGAGGGCCGCGTTTCGATGGCGCAGTGGATGGAGTCGGCAAGGTCAGACTGCGTTCGGACGATTGAGCCTCACATTCAGCTTTTGAGGAGCCGCGCATATAGAACCGGGCCCAAACCCTGAGGTTGTTCCGGCCGGGGGCTGCTTCCCGCAGCCCCGAAGCACGTCAGGAGCACAGGCGCTTCACTGCTCCAGCGGGCCCGCAGGCGAGGTCGATGGCGCTGCCAATCCCCCTGCTCTTTCGGCACGTCCCCCGGCCGCCGGGACGGTCCCGCCTAGGGAGCCGTTCCCCCGACCCTCCGTCACGGCTCCAGCAGTCGGTAGGTCCGCGCCAGCCGTTCCAGCCACCACTGCCGCCGGTCCTCCGGCGCAGCAAGACGATCCAGCAGGTCCGCGTCGGGCACCACCTCGCGCACCGGGAGGCTGCCGGCCACCGGCACCAGCGGCTCCGCCGCCACGTCCGCGGCCATCAGGGACACCGTCGCCAATCCGCAGGCATACGGAAGTTCCGGCAGCGCCGCCGCGAGTGCCACGCCCGCGCGGATCCCCACGGAGGAGTCCAGGGCGGAACTGACGACGGCGGGGAGCCCGGCTTGCGCGACGATCTCCAACGCCCGCCGCACGCCCCCGAGGGGCTGCACCTTGACCACGATCAGGTCCGCGGCGTCTTCGCGGGCAACCCGCAAGGGATCCGCCGCCTTGCGCACGCTTTCGTCGGCCGCGATCGGGGTGGCGATCCCGCGCCGCCGCAGCTCGGTCCGCACGGCGCGCAGCCCGGCGATGTCGGCGACAGGCTGCTCGGCGTACTCCAGCGAATACCCGGCCAGCCGGGTCAACGCCTCCACCGCCGCGGGCACATCCCAGCCGCCGTTGGCATCTACCCGGAGCGCAGCGTGCGGGGCTGCGGCACGCACGGCGGCGACGCGGGCCACGTCCTGGTCGATGTCCTGACCGGTTTCGGCAACCTTGATCTTCACCGTCTGCGCACCGTCGTAGCGGGCCAACACGCCGGGTACCTCCGCCGGCGCCACCGCGGGCACCGTGGCGTTGACGGGGACGCTGTCCCGGACCGGGGCCGGGAAACCCCGCCAGCCCGCCTCCACCGCGGCCGCCAGCCACGCGGCTGCTTCGTCGTCGTCGTACTCGAGAAAGGGCGAGAACTCCGCCCAGCCAGCCGGGCCCTCCAACAGCAGCACCTCGCGCCGCATCACCCCGCGGAACCGGACCTTCATCGGCAGGGACACCACGCGTGCGGTGGCGAGCAGGTCGGCGAGGTCGGGGAGCTCCGGCCGGTCGGAAAGCCCGGGAACATCGGAAATCTGGTGCGGTGTCATCACCTCCAACTGTACGGCGGCCGCCCTTCCCGGAAGCTGTCAGCATTGTGTGCGACCCTAGAATCGATGACTCCGCAGCGTTCCCGTGTCCGCTCCCGGCCCGCGCCCAGCCGTCCGGCGGCGCACGCTCCTGCCCTGTTCTGGCTGGGAGCGCTGTTGTGCGCGGGAGCCTTTGTGCTGAACTACTACGCCTTCGTCCGCACCACCACCGGGCAGTTCGCCGACGAATCGGCCTGGGCGGAGGCGGACTCCGGCTGGCGGCTGGGCCGCGGCGTTTTCCTGGACTTCCTGGATTTGCTGCCGGATATCTCCGTCGCCGTCGCGGCCGTCGTGCTGCTGGTGGCGGCCTTGGTACGACGCCGGTGGGGGCCGGCGGTGGTCGGCGTCGGCGTGGTCGCGGCGTCGGCGGCGACGACGTGGATCCTGAAGAACCTTGTTCTGGACCGGCCCGACCGCGGCGTGCCCACGCTGGAACACAATTCGCTTCCGTCGGGGCACACCACCATCGCCACCGCTGCAGCCCTGGCCATTTTCCTGGTGGTCTCGCCCCGCTGGCGCCCGTTCGCTGCGGCCGCGGGTGGTTTGTATGCGGTGCTGGCCGGTGCCGCTACCCTGATCAACGGCTGGCACCGCCCGGCGGACGTGGTGGCGGCCTTTTTGGTGGCCGGCTTTTGGGTGCTGGCCGCCGGCCCGGTCGTGCTGCGGCGCGGCAGCGACTGGAACATCTGGTCCGGCTACGGCAGCTTCTGGGCGGCGTCCGCGTGGTGGCCGCGGCTGTGCTGGCTGCTGGCCGTGCTGGGCATCGGCGCCGCCGCGGGACTCTACCTGCTCGCGCAACAGGCCGGCGCTGCACCCGTCCCCGGCACCGGCAGGCTCCCGTTGTTTTTCTGGGCCGGCATGGGCCTGATCACCGGCACCGGGATGCTGCTCAGCGCCCTGCTGACCTGGCTGTTCGGCCTCCAGTCGCGCCGGCATTAGGCCACGCGTGGGAACGGCAGCGGCGGCCGGGCTCGGGGCCGGCCGGCGGGC